>CAMJAP010000053.1 GCA_946403625.1 uncultured Lachnospiraceae bacterium | reverse complement strand
GGTCACGCTTTATTTCCATAGTTTCGTCTCCTTCTGTTTTATATAATTGCCGCAAGCGGCAGATTTATAAAATAAATATAGCAAATTTCGGGGATAATGGCAAGTCCTAATTTATAAAAATGCCGGAAACGGCAAAAATATAAAATAAAACGAAGTTAAGCGTTGGTGATTAGCAGGCAACCGGTACATAAAAATCGATCTCAACATTGCTTTAATCTCTGTTCATAAGGCGTCTCCGTTCTGTGCGCAAGACAAAAATGGCCCTATTTTGTCTTACGCACAAGACGAAAATGGTCCTATTTTGTCTTGCACACAAGACAAAAAACAAGCTATTTTTTGGGCAAGACAACAAAGAAGATTGCATAAATGCGCTGAAGACGACGATTCGGGAATCCTTGATTGACATATGGAAAGTGTTCTGCTAAACTACACTACTGTAGTTGATTAAAAGTTTTGCAAATTTTGAAGAAAGAGAGGTTATTATCCATGCGAAATAGGATCGATGCACTTATAACGGAATATGGAAAAATGACCTCGGTTTCTATTCATTAATACGAAAAAGTATTAAGATACTATTGTTTTTGCAACCGTGGCCGAAAGCGTCACGGTTTTTTTGTGCCAAGAGTAAAGGGAGAATATGAAAACGCAGTTGAATCAAAACTATATAAAAAGAATACTTACCATTGCAATTCCGATCATGCTCTCCAGTCTGATCTCGCAGCTGCAGATGATGATCGACAGGATCTTTATCGGGCGGTTGTCCTTAGAGAGTATGAGTGCGGTAGGAAATGCCACGACACCGATGTGGACAACCATGGATATCATCTTTTCGCTTACGACCGGAGCGACCATCCTCGTGAGCCAGGCCTACGGTGCCGGAGAAAACGAAAAGGCGCAAAAGATCATGGCGTCACTCTTTAAGTATAATAACGTGAGCGGAGTTGTTTTGTTTCTGTTCTGGTTCTTATGCCCGCAGGTGGCGTTCCGTATGATGCGGGTGGATGAGAGCATCATCGGTATGAGTATCGATTACGCAAAGTATTTTGCACCGATTTTTATTCTGACGGGGATAGGAGCATCCGTCAATTGCCTATTGCAGGTCTGTCAGAAAACAAAGATCATGGTATGGTACGGAGTTGTAAGATCGCTTGCCAATGTGCTGCTGGACTACATTATGATCTTTGGTCACTTTGGTTGTCCGGCGATGGGAGTAAAAGGTGCTGCGCTTGCAACTACCATCGCGGAACTGCTGGGCGATGTGATCATTTTGGTTTATGTGCTGCAGTCAAAAGAGCTGCCGTTCAAGCCGACGATGCAGCAGATCATGGCATCCACCTTCCGCCCTTATTTGGAAACCATCAAACTCGGAATCCCCTCTGCCGGTGAGAATTTTGCCTGGAATATGGGAAACCTCTACCTGATCGTAATGCTCAATCAAATTTCGGTGGAAGCTGCCGGAATCCACTCGATCATTTTCGGTGTGGAGCTGATCGCTGTGGTACTGGTGGGATCTATAGGAAATGCAACACTGACACTGGCGGGGTACGAAACCGGAAGCAAAAATATCGGAGGCGTTTGGTCTGTGGTATGGAATTCCGCATTGCTCAGCTGGGGAATATCGCTTCTTAACCTGCTTTTGTTTATCGCAATCCCGAGTCAGATCCTCGGATTGTTTACAACGGATGAAACCGTGATCGGTGCGGCCGGATTGTATCTTTTGATCGTAGGACTGGATCTGTTTCCGAAGAGCGGAAATATCATTTTCGGTTCCGGGATCAAGGGGTATGGAGAACCGGGATGGATGCTGAAGACGCAGCTGTTCGGGACCGCTTTTGTCGTTATCGGCAGTACGATCCTGGTCATGGTGTTCCATATGGGGATCATCCAGATCTTCTGTCTTGTGGTTGCGGATGAAACAGTGCGTTTTGTTCTCAACAACTGGAAGCTGCAGAAGATCCGGAAAGATGCGTTACGCGTGATCCCGGAAAAGATAAAACCCTGAGTCACGGGGATGGTTCTTTTGTCTGAAAAGCGGGCGCTGAGAATTTCCGGCGTCCGTTTTTATATTATGAATACATAGAAATGGGATTTCCTGCATGAAAGAAGGGCGGGCACGAACGGATGAAGCTCCTGTTTTCTGTGCAGTTTATTCCTTTTTTTGTGCATTTTGTTTCGAAAATATTGCCCGGGGCGGGATTTTAAGATATGGTGGTTGGTGTAAGGAGGCGGCTGATGAAAATACGTATTTCAGTATCGGAAGAAAAATACTGCGATGTTGTTTCGTTTATGGAAGAACATGGCATAGAGACCGTAGAAGAGGATGCAGATTATATCCTCACCGAAACCGACCGTTACCCGGCTTTTTTATCCGTGCGTAATGATAAAAAAGAACGTGTGGGATTGCCGGTCGGTGATGTGACTTTCATTGAAGCTTTTGGAAAGGACATAGAGATTCATACAACGGATCAAACCTTTTTCACGCAGGAAAGGATGTATCAGCTTGAGGCGCTGCTGGATCCGCAGGAATTTATCCGGGTCAGTAAATCCGTGATCATTTCCAGAAAGCATATCAAAAGGATACGACCGTCGTTGTCCATGAAGTTTATCGTTACTTTGTCGGGCGGAACGATCGTTGATGTTACCAGAAGTTATTACAACGAATTCAAAAGATTTTTCAACATCTGACAGGAGGTATGACAATGAGTTCTATTTCGCATATTTTAGCAGGTATGATCATATTGGCTGTACTGATCATCATTGTGAGTATCATCATTTATAACCGGCGACTGGATAAGGTTGTCAAAGGAGAGCTTCACGATACGCACAACCCGATCCCGGAGCCGAAGACAACCGCCGGTGTGCTGTACAAGACGATCCTTATAGTGATTGTCAGCGTATCGCTTATTTCCATAGGGGCGTTATCCGGCACATTGATCTCGCTGCAGGGGACAGTACAGGATCTTGAGACCACCAATTCGGAAATCCGGAGCCAGGTTTGTTTTTTGCAGGAAATGGTGGAGGAACAGAACAAAGAGGTATCTCAATGTGACTTGTATTTTGAAAACGTTGATTATGATACCCAAACAGCAGAAATGATCGTAAAAGTGCGTTTAAAGAAGTTTGCGGATGATACCGAAGCTACACTTACCATAAACGGGAACAATGTTGTTCTGCAAAAAGATGAAATCGAAAACGGTGTATACTGCGGATCGGTGAAGGTGGGATTTTTTGAAGAGTTAACGGATGCTCCGATCCTGATCAAAACTGCCGGGATCTATTCCGCAGAATCGATTCCTTTTGGAGGATCGCTTGCGTGGAACTTCTTTCCGTTCCCTGCGATATCCGGTCATTTCAGTACGGATAGAACAGGCGGAAAGTTAAAATATGAGGGGGCTTATACAATCCTTCTTGCGGATGATACCGAATCAGCAACTTTCGACTTGCCGAAGGTTACTGACGCAAAGCTTACCTACATGACTTCCGGACGCGATCTCAAAACCGTTGATATCACGCGGCAGGTTTTAAACGGTGAGGAGATCGTATTGGAACAGGGACTCGATCTTGAAAATGACCTGACGCTATGCGTGGAGCTTACCACGGATCTGGGATTTAAGATCTCCCAGGAGTATATGGTGTTACATGAAGGACCTTATGATCCGGAAAAGGATGAAATGCGTTGGATTGAGGATCCGTCCGGGACTGTTATCTGGGAAAGAAGTATGCGTGATTGACAGGCGCTTACGGGTTGCATAAATGCAATAT
This sequence comes from uncultured Lachnospiraceae bacterium, assembly GCA_946403625.1. GTDB lineage: Bacteria > Bacillota > Clostridia > Lachnospirales > Lachnospiraceae > NK4A136. Next base: position 20,577 of record CAMJAP010000053.1, on the reverse strand, counting down.
TCCGGTGATAGTATTTTGGCAAAGTCTGCGGTATAATTGCAGTAATTCATAAACTTGATACATGCAAAGGAGGTCTGCGATATGATTAACGTTCTTTTAAGGGAGGCCGTAGATGGGATGCTTCGACTGGTTGCGGCTACAGATGTGGCTGTGATCACGGCGGACGACAACGTAACAAAGGAATTTGTCAGCATTGCAGTTTCGGACGAGATGGGCTATCTGGTATGCAGAGATCCAAGACTCTTAAGTGAATATGATAGTCTTCTTATAGATGGTTTTCGTTTAGGAAGGCTTGATTTCAGCAAGTACATGTTTGAATGTGAAGAGGAAGAAGAAGATGATGATGATGACGATTCGGGAATCTTCAGTTGACATACAGGAGGAGTAAAGTGAATAAGAATAATTCTTACAGTCATCCTTTAGACGGATCTCGTGGTTGGGGAATCCGACAGAAAAGTCATTTACCCTTCTACTTTCCGGGGGCGTATCATTATGTATGTTATGACAAGGGTAAGGCGCATCATTTTTATAATATGAAACCGATCACAGAAGATAGCTTGAAAATGGAGAAATTGATATTTCGTATTACATTGATTCTTCTGATTCTGGCATATGTATTTGCTTTCGGCGTGGTTGCATTTGTGTTTCCGACAAGCGATTGGATTTATGTGATCTTGGGACTTGTTTTTCTGGGAGGTATATACTCGATCCCGTTATGGATTTTTAGTTCGTGGATTAAGAAAGACGAAAAGGCATACTATCTGCCGGGAGATCCTTATATGTATGCACAGGATAACTGTGAACGCTGCGGAGGACAGTATGTTTGCGGGATCCATAATGCCTGCCCGCACTGCGGAGGCGCTTGGCAGTAGGCGATCAAAAAGCATTCACAATGCAGAACGGATGCTCCTATATCCAGACAGTTCTTCACATACAAATAAATAATATGCCCTGTGAATTTTTTTCGCATTGCTTCAATAACGGAAGAATCCGGACGATGATTACCACGATCTACAGAGAGTCCTTTTGCATCCGCAAATGCTGCTGATGATATGGTGCCATCCTTGCGCCAAAACATAGCGACTACTTCCGGAGGATAAACCGCTCGATATAGTTTTTCGTTTGGTTTGAAAAGATCATTCATAAAAGCATTCAACTCTTTCATTTAAAGTATCCGGGTTTGTTGAAATATTTTCTGTGTACTCTTCACCGATGTGGCTGGCAACAAATATTTCGGCAGTGTCGGTCAGACCGATTTCAATTTCCATATGGTCGTTTTTGGAATTGTCATATTCCAACTGGATTGTCTGTAATGCGGTCGGGAAGATTTCCGGTTGGATATTTAGCTTTGTTAATAGAATGCGTACTTTTTCAATCAAAGCATCGGGAAGCGCAGGGGCTCCGTTTCCGTTCCAATTATCTTTTAGATTACGGATTCCTTCCAGTTTGATCAGGTTGTCTGTAAGCATATTGGCGGATCGCTGATCTGCAGAGGCAGCGCGATGTGTATTATGTGATGCAGGGCTGTTTAATTTATCTGCGTATGCAGACAAACGACGAAGCCGGTTATATTCTTCTTCGGAAAGGATGACAACATTCTTGTTCTGCTTGCGCGATACCATAATGGGCTCGCCGTCATATGCTGCATCAAAATAATATTTGATATTGTCTCGAACTTCCATTTGTTTCGCAATTGTCATAGCGCACCTCCTTTATTGATGTAACCGTACGGAAAACCGTACTTGTATTTTATCAAAAGTACGGTTTTGTGTCAATAATGTATAGGGGCTGAATTAAAATTGACAGAGATACTGGTCCCCAATATGATATAGATAACAAAATAGAGAGGCAGCAAGAATGAAATTATACAGACCTGTAGGAACAAAAGAATTGAAACTGATCGAGGAGAGCGGGTTTAATGATTGATACTACAGAACTCGAAAAAGTCCTGGTAAGAAAATGCGTTGAGCTGTATAAAGGAATGTTGGATGAACACAAAGAAATTGAGAAGACGGATCATCGTATTGATTATGGTGTTCCTCCAAAGTATATTCTTATAAAACAGTACGATGGTGTGGAGAAAACAAAGCACTTTAATAAGGGAACGATTATAAAAGCATGGATTTACAAGGACAATGAGCTGAAATCGATACCGAATGATGTTGCGATGGAAGAAGACCCGGAAAGATCCGGCATGTATTATAAACAGGCGACAGGGGAATTTTACCGGGATATTGAAAATAGGAAAGCCTATGTAAATATGTCGTATGGGCCCAGGTATGGTAGGGGCTATTCATACGATCTTATATTAGATGCGGAAGAGATCCTTTTGGAGAATGAGGATGTTCTGTGGGTTTCCTAGAAAAAGCAACTGAAAGTAGCATACATGCAACGCCAAGTTGATAGTGATTGCAACTCCTTTATAGTACAATACCCAGATGTGGGAAAAAAAGAAGCCTGCAACATAATACAAAGTACTAGAAGGGAGAAGAACTATGGAAAATGTAGCAATTGAAGGAATTGCAGATCTGAAGGTGGTGACGGAGCTGTTTTCAGAAGCAGGATGCGTAGAAGGGGACAACTGCATTGTGGTGGTTACCAATCGTGATTTCATTGGTGGTAATGTCAATGCGGGAAATCTGATGACTGCAAACGCAACCGTTGTTGGTGCAAAACACGGCGGAGTGGTAGGCGGTCTTGTAACCGGAGCGGTTATGGGAGCAATCAATGAGTCTGTAAATGAGATGGTTGGAGAGTTCAATAAGACTCTGGATGACCGTCAGAAGATTGCATTTGACAGAAGTACTTATGCAGGATTTTTGCTCAATGTCGTTTCTACCGGTATCGGTGTTATTCCTTTAAGAAATAGCGGGCAGATGGTCCCGAAAGTAAAAGATCTCATTACGGTTAAAGAAAATTTCATCTTTTTCAGCAACGATGAGCTTGAAACAAAAATGTTGAAAAAACTGCCGTTGCATTTTTCATCTGTACAGCTGGCACTCTGCTTTAAGAATACCGGCGAATTGAAGGTAAATACTCCTTGGGAACTGCCGAAGAAGCACAAATTGATTCCTTATCAGGAGGAGAATTTCAACAAGCTGGCAGCCAGACTTTAAGCCGGTCGGATCGCTGTAATCCTTTCTATATCGTTGATGTACAAAGAAGAGATTCTTGCGGGAATCTCTTTTTTCTTGCGCAGAAAACAGCCTGCAATATAATAATGCATAAGTAAATTCGGAGGGTATGCGATGACAGAACCGGAACCAAAACAATAGAGAATATCTGTAGGAAACGTAATTGAGATCTACCGCTTACCCCTATTGGCAAGATTGATTATAGAGAATTAGAGAAGCGGGCAAATATGTCTGGCAATAATTTGTGATAGATCAGGTGGAGTTTTCTGATACACCTAAAAACCGGGGGCATTTTAAAACCTTAAAATAGTTTATCTGCGATCTTCCTTAATGTGAGAGAAGTCTGCTCATAGGTTACATCATCGGAGATCAGTGTTCTGGTAATGCTTTCGTAATCACGCCTATAGAATTCTTTGTCAAGGAATTCATATATGAGCGATTTTATATCCACATTGTCTCTTGCAGAAGGGCATATCGGAAGCTGGGAGCGATGTTCACATACCTGCTGTATAAGTTTCTTAAAGTCATCGCTGACGGATATGGTTGGATAGAGCATATGTAGATCATACATGTGTCTTGAATAACGCTTTGATTTGCCTTCAAGATAGTAATCGCAAAGGGCATAAATCTTATCAATGAAAGTTCTGGTGACAGACTGCACCTTCATCGAAAATGGTTCAAGACCGTAATCTGTAATAATGCCAGGGGCGGAGTTTTTTATCGCTCCGTAGATGATCGAGTCAACATTCTTTTCTTCGGTTGGAAAGGAATAGGATACAAGAGCGGTTTCCAGTTTCACGCTCTGAGTAATGCCTTCTACCGGATAATCGGATACAGGCTGGTAGCCATAAAGGTAATAGTTATAGTCCTTGTCGCTCTCGATGTTTTCCCAGTTTCTAATCGGCATATCCAGTTCCTCACTGATAGGTTTGAGGATATTGTATTTGAGTTTTTTTCTCCGAGATGCGCCGATATGCTCGGAGAAGGTAATATCGATGTCTTCAGAAAATCTGTTGATCAGGTGGAAACACTTTGATAATGAAGTACCGCCTTTAAACACGATATTGGGACTGCTCTTTGAAAGCAACTTTAGGATCATAGTAACATAGTAATCTTTTTCAATGATAGATTCTGCGATACCGGTCTGTGTGTTGGCTTCTGTAATGACCTCTGTAAAGAGATCTTTATCGTTATGTAAGTACATGATCTAACCTCATTTCATAATAATACCGGAAAGTCGAATCCGGATACTGTCGTATATATCGATCAATATCGTCTCTTGTGATATGATTTGCAAGAGAGTATTCTTTTATCTTTTCTCTCGCTTCATCATAATTACTGTCAAGGTAGGAGTCTAGGTTTTTTAATAATTCCAGGAGCTGAAGAACCTTGACATTTTCATCGGAAATAGGGACATTGGTTTTCCTAACGATAAAGGACTGTCTGCCGATCTGAACTTCCCTCACAATGGCAGCTAAGTTGTTGCTGACGATCTCCTTTTTCATCGGCACCTGTAAAGAAAGCCCGATGATGTTGGCGAAGGTGCTGCCGGAATAATAGCCATTTGTTCTGCCGCCACGGGAGATATATTTATATCTTGCTACTGTTTCAGGAGTGGGACCGGCGGATGAACCGAAGCGGGTTTTCTTTGGGATATAATATATTCCCTTTTCATAGCGCACAATCTTACCTGCATCCGCAAGCGTTTTTATCTGTTGGCGGAAGTTATCCCGCTTCATCCCTTCGATATGTATATCATCAAGGAATATCGGTTCACCATCTTCATAATGCTGTTTCAAATAATCATATAACATATAGTACCCTCAAAAAATCACAGAAAATAATAAAGGATATTACCTATAATGATTATACGAACAAACACACAGGAAGTCAATAAGGCGTACCTCATAATATAGCCGTCACAAAATCTTCACAGAATAATTAGCACTCACCTCTTGACAGTGCTAACAATGCGGAGTATAACATAGTCAGAACAAAGGAAATAGAGAAGATCCCAAACCGGTAAGGATCCAAACACTCCTTCCCCTTGCTCATGAAACCTATAGTTTATAGCTTTTATGTAAAAGGAGGGATGACTTATGTTACTACCGAGTATTTTTGGAGAGAGACTTTTGGACGATTGGATGGACTTCCCGAGGATGGATTTCCCCGACATCGATCGTAAGTTGTATGGGAAACATGCAGCGAATGTAATGAAGACAGATGTCCACGAGCATGACAATGGTTATGAAGTAGACATCGATCTGCCGGGCTTCAAGAAAGACGAGATCAACCTTTCCCTGGATAATGGTTATCTGACGGTCAATGCGGCGAAGGGCCTGGACAAGGAAGAGAAAGACAAGAAGGGCAAATTGATCCGTCAGGAGCGTTATGCCGGATCGATGACCAGAAGCTTCTATGTCGGTGATACCGTCACCGAGCAGGAGATCAAGGCGAAATTCGAGAATGGTGTGTTGCAGTTGAACATTCCTAAGAAGGACACCGAAAAGATCCCGGAGAAGAAACTGATCGCCATCGAATGATGACAGGATACAAAGCAGCCGGTGTGTATTTACAGGCGGTGGGGCGAAAGCCCCACCGCTTTTTGCGTGGATGACATTATACCACCGGTAGATAGAAATCCCGCGAAAAGAGCGATAGAATAAACACAACAAGAAAACAAAAGAGAAACGAAAAAAGACAGAGAGGTGAATGCGATGAAACTAAAAGAAGCTTTTCGTATGCAGAATCATTTGAGCATATTGGCGGAAGAGGCTGCCGATTTTATCCGGGAACGGGAAAATGTGGTAACCACGATCGAGCAGCATCAGCGCAGCAAGGGAAATCCTGCGGCAGCGGATGAAGAGGTCGAGGTAAAGCGTCAGACCGAGATGGAGCCGAACAAGGTGATCGATCTGTATATGGATCTGATCGCAGAAAAAGAGAAACTGGCGCTTGAGATCGGGAAAGCAAAGGCGCAGGCCGATATCGATATGGATGCCGCCATCGCGTCCAACAAGAGCAAGCAGGAAGCGATGAACGATCTGAAGCTTCTCAGCCGCATCGCAGCATCGGAAACCAAATTCAACGGAAGAGATTACCTGATCAATTCCGAAGGAAACCAGATGCCGTATGTTTATCCGGTGGTCTCGGTAAGTACGATCGATTTTGACCGGAACGCGGTGAAGGGGATGCTCCGTCGTCTGCAGCGGGAGACGGATGAAGTATCCGCCAAGATCGACCTGCTCAATGTCAGCCTGGAAGTGGCGTATACACCGAAGTACGAGATCGGTGAGTCCTTCGAGGATGTATACGAAAAAATTCGGTAAACCGATAATGGTTCGGGATGGTAAAGCCCCGGACCGTTATTAAAAAGAATATCTCCGGTTGCCGTAGAAAAGATCATGGCTTGCGGTCTGCCACTTCCATGCATCGAAGTGTAGTATGCATAGTAGGCAGCTACTGAAAAGTGCTCTTCTGTTTCGACAGATGAATATATATGACAAATTCGCCGGTGTACATTATGTACATCTATCATCGTAAGTCGGGATTTGTTATGTGAAACGCCTAACGCCGATCGACCGCATCTTGAATCTGACCTTTGCAAATATCTACAGATACCATACGGAACGCCAGTATTTGGAGGATAATGGGCGGGAGCCCGAATTGGATATGCAGATCCGTTTTTTAACAGTGATTTCCTTTTTCGGGAAGGGGGTGCTTCGGTAAACCCGGAAGGAAAGAGGATCAAACGGCAGAAGCGGCCATGATCTTTTCTACGGCAATCGGAATATGGATATCTTCTCTTTCTGAAATCCCCCGTTGGATGATGGGGGATTTTTGTAGTGTAAAGTTTGGGTGAAATGTTCCGGAAACGCAGGATTTATACTATAGAAAATGAAGGACAGAGATCGAAAGAGATCCATCTCTGAACCTGCGGTACATAGTAATCCCGGCAAAGACATAGTATAACAAAAGGAGAAAGAGGATATGAGCATAATAATCAACATTTTGAAAGCGGCATTTACAGGCATCGTATCTATATTAAAAACAGTATTTATCATCGGTTTCATAACGGTCTATTTAATACTTGAGCTGGTCAAGTGGCTCTTTACCGGTGAACAAAAAAGGGTTAAGATCTTAAGTACTGTTCTGGTGGGCCTGATAGTCGCAACGCTTGCCATATATGTACCGAAGATCCTGCTGGTGGCAGTCATTGTTTTGGCGGTTGTTGTTGTGGGATTTATTATCTTCGGATATGTGAATATAGACAAATCGAATCACGAATCAAAACAGGAGAACGCAGGCAGTAACACCGAAAACAATACGAACAGCAATACCAACAGAAATACGAATACCGAACAGCGTTTTGCAAGAAAGAGCTATCAGTTTTTTGCGGGGATGACCCCGGATCAGGCCAAGAAAGAATACCACCGGCTGATGAAACAGTATCATCCGGACAATCTGGGCGGAGATCTAGAGATGTCCCAGCTGGTTTCCGAAGAATATCGCCGTTTCCGGGCGGGATAGGAGGTAGCAACTATGAAAAAGTTATTTCATGTACATACATTCCGATGCGGGCACGCGGAAGAAGTACCGGATGAAGAATACATCAAACGGGCGATCGAGCTCGGGGCCGAAGGCATTTGGTTTACGGATCATGCACCGTTTCCGGGAGATCCGTTCGGGAACCGGATGCTGTATGCGGAACTGCCGGAGTATATCGATACTCTGCAGGCGCTCAAGGAAAAGTACCGGCAACAGTTGGAAGTACATATCGGACTGGAGACGGAGTATTTTCCGACTTTTGACAAGGCAGGGTATTACCGGGAGTTGCGGGAAAATCCGGGGCTGGAGTTTCTCATTTTGGGACAGCATATGGCAGAGGATGTTCCCGGCAGATATACATACTCCTGGGATAGGGAGCGTCTGAAAGCGGAGGAGTATCTGGCGCTTGGAGCGGCAATCCTGCAGGGAATGGAAAGCGGCTATTTTGAGGTGGTCGCGCATCCGGATCGGATCTACCGGCGCAGAAAAGGCTGGGATGATGCGATGGCACAGATGGCAGAGCGCATCATCGCAGCCGCGAAAAAATACGATCTGCCGATGGAGCTGAACGAAGCATCCAGGCAGCGGAAAAATCAGTATTGGGAGGAATTCTGGAATCTGGCGCAGGGGCGCGTGAAGATGGTCCGCGGTCTGGATGCCCATTCCCTGGAAGAATTGAAGATACTGTAGTAAAGACAAAAGCCTTCGTTAGAATAACGGAGGCTTTTGTGCTATGATGCAGGTTGACAAAAGTTATAAAAACTTATAAAATGATTTCAAAAGTTATAAAAACTTATAAAAAGTTATAAAACAGGGTGAGAAGTTATAAAAACTTATAAAAGGTTATAAAAATGAAAAAGAATCCTTTTACTTTGATGTTTGGCCAAAAGCCGTTACAGTTCATATCCAGATTGTCGCAGACGGACGCGATTTTGGGAGATTTTCTGGAAGAACCGGTATCCAGTCACATCTCTATCCTTACCGGCGTTCGCGGATCCGGGAAAACCGTTATGATGACGACGATATCCCAAAAGATCGCGGAAAATTCGGACTGGATCGTGATCGAATTGAACCCCACAAGGGATCTGCTGCAGGGGCTTGCTGCAAGGCTGTATGATCATTCGGATCTTCAGCATATTTTTTTCAATGCAAAACTGAATCTGAGCGCTTTTGGGATTGGTGTGACCATCGATGGTGCACCGCCGGTGGCTGATATTGAGACGGCGCTCAAAAAAATGCTGGAACAGATCCAAAAAGCCGGAAAGAAGGTTTTGATCACCATTGATGAGGTGGTGAATAATGAGAATGTGCGAATCTTTACGAGTGCATTTCAGATCTTTGTTCGCCAAAACCTGCCCATCTTCCTTCTGATGACCGGATTGTATGACAATATCTATGATCTGCAGAATGAGGAAACGCAGACTTTTCTGTATCGGGCACCAAAGATCATACTGGATCCGCTCAACTATACGGCGGTCCGATCGCAGTATCAAAAAGTGTTTGATATTTCGACAGAGGAAGCAGAAAAGATGGCGGCTTTGGTCAAGGGGTATCCGTTTGCGTTTCAGGTACTGGGATCCTTATATTGGAATCATCGGGCGGAGCCGTCAGAAGACTTGATAAGTGATATTCTTCCGGAATATGACCAATATCTTTCCGAATATGTTTATGAAAAGATATGGTCGGAGATGTCGGAACAAGATAGGAAGATCGTGGCGGTATTGGCAGATCATGGAGAGATTAAAATAAAGGATCTTCGTGAGAAACTGGAGGGGATGTCATCGGAAAAGTTTTCCGTGTATCGCGATCGTCTGAAACGGAAGGGTGTTATCAGTACGGAAAATTACGGAAAAGTATCGTTGATACTTCCCAGGTTTTCAGAATTCGTGAAAGACAGGCTGTATTAATCATTGTTTTTTGGTAAGGACCATAGGAAAGGGCTTTTGAGAGATGGACAATCAGAAAAAAGATCCTCTGGCGTGGGAGGAAATACGCACGGAGCATATCGTGCAGGATGAATGGATCGATTTTCGCAGATCGGCCTATCGTTTTCCGGACGGCAGGGAGTTTGAGCCGTACTATAGCTACAGCCGCAAGGACTATGTGGTGATCGTGGCGACGGATACCGAGGGAAATTATATCTGTGTACGTCAGTATCGTCAGGGTGTCGGAGAGGTGACCACCGAGTTTCCGGCGGGAGGTATCGAGCGGAAGGATCAAAAGGAGTATGGAAAACCGGGCGATACATGTGCAGAAGATGCTCTGGCAGCAGCGAAGCGTGAACTGTCGGAAGAGACCGGCTACGAATCGGACGAATGGATCAAGTTGCCGGTGGTTCCGTCCAATGCGACGATCGCGGATAACTACGCATATCTGTTTGTCGCCAGAAACTGCCGCAAAGTCTCCGGCCAGCATCTGGATGAGACGGAATACCTGAATGTGGTAAAGATCACGGAACAGGAACTGGAGTCAATGGTAGAAAACGGAAAGTTTCAGCAGGTGGTACACATTACCGCGTGGCTGCTGGCCAAACGGAAAACGATTAAATAGAGAAAAGCTTATAGGATAAGAATTCGAAGGAGATAAATTAATGAGAGTATTCAAAGCAGCACCAATAAATGGTAGAAAATCACAAGAAAATGTGTACTATATTAAGCTGGAGATTCTAAGTGAGTATATTGATGGCGGATGGAATGAGGAAATAAGGGATGTAGAGAGCTTTACTACTAAGACGCATTACTGCTATAATTGGCAACTTTGTGATAATGATGATGAAAGATATGAGGAATTAGAAGAGAGATTATCGGTTCTTCGAGAGGATGGTGATATATCATCAGTAATATACGGTGATAGAAACTTTATTGTTTTTTATGATGGTGACGCTACAAATGGGAATTATGGTCGTTACTTAATCCGAGAGAATGCTTATTGTAAGTTATACAACGGCCCCATTGTAGAATTTGAGAATTATGAAGAGTGGCTTCCTGATTTGCTAATAATTATGAATGATGAAAATATATTTCCGAAGCAGGGAGCAGAATTATTATTGCAAAGACAGGATATTTCTGAATTGATCCAAAAACCTTGGTTTGGTAGATTGTGTTCATATAGCAGAATACGCGAATTAATGTCAAATCCTGTCATTGAGGATTTTTTGAAATATCTGGATTACATCGATTTGATTCCGATGGACGAAGAGGAAGCAGCTATGTGTGGCAATTATGAGGATATAGTAAATCTGATAAAGTTGCCATATATTAAGGATGTATTAGATCTGATCAGTGAACAAAAAAAGCAATTTATATTCACAGGTGCTCCGGGAACCGGAAAAACATATGCAATAGAGAAATTTGCCGAGACTGTTAATAGAACGACCGAAATAAAAAGAAACCAGTATTTTGTACAATTTCATCCTTCCTATGATTATACGGACTTTGTGGAGGGTTTGCGCCCGATCGAAAAGGACGGAAATATGATATTTGTTCGTATGGATGGAATTTTTAAAGATTTTTGCAGAAGGGCATATAAGAAAAGACCGCAAATATGTATGTTTGTGATTGATGAAATCAATCGTGCAGATTTATCAAAAGTATTTGGAGAATTGATGTATTGTTTGGAAGAAGGAAAACGAGGAGAGCGCCATCGTATTAGTACTCCGTATATGAATTTACCGTGTTATGGAATGGATGGGAATCCTATTTCGGATGATGATTGTTTTAAAGAAGGCTTTTTTATCCCTGAAAATGTAATTGTTGTCGGTACAATGAATGACATTGATCGTAGCGTAGAAACTTTTGACTTTGCGTTGCGAAGACGATTTCATTGGATTGAAGTTGGTTCCTTGGCTGATGAAGATGAATATGAAAAGTATGTAAAGGTATTTTTGGGTGGAGTACCTGAGTTCCCGGAGCAGGATGTTATTGATATCTATGGAAAAATATTTAGATTGAATAAAGTGATATCCGGAGAAAAGGGAGAGAAGTGTCTGCTTAATTCGGCATATTGTATCGGACCGGCATACTTTGCCGGATATAAGAAACCGGAGGATATTGGTGTAATATGGAATACCCGTATAGAACCGTTGCTTAGGGAGTATTGTCGTGGACAAAAAGAATCTTTAGTTCAGGATTTTATTGAGGAATGCAAAAATGCATTAGAGATATGATTTTGTAAGAAAGGGTTTACGGGAACATAGTTATGGCAAAGGTCGTTCTTCGGGGGCGGGATTATACACGGTTTGAAGAATTCACATTCGAATTTGATGAAGAATTAAGTGAATTATCTGTGATGTATATAAATCTCAATACGGAAGAAAAGAAAAAAGAGTTTAATCAACTATTTGCACATGTAGTATTTGATTATGCTATAAAAAAGCATAAAGTACTGAAACAAGGCGGAGATGGTGAAGCGTGTGTTCAACTGGAGTCTCCTCTGTACGAAATGCACAAAGGGGATAATCTATTTAAGTTAAAAGATATTTATAGGGAAGATAAGCATGATGTAGCTCTTGTGGGATGCTTTAGTGTTACGATACCACACGGTGAATATAAGGATAAGGATTGGCCTGATATAGCAATAAAGGATTATTTTCAAAAAGATGGGGAAATGGAGGTATATGTGACATTAAATTGTCGTTTTGATACTGCGGAGAAGCCGTATTTTTTGATTCGTATGTTGGAGTGTGCTAATCCGAATCTTCAGTTGGAAATGAGTGAATTCCAGACCTCTCAAAATGAAATATGGGAATATCTTATGTATCAGGTGTACCGAAATGCACTGAAATCTTTATATCATTTGGGCTTCTATCGTAAGTATGTTGTGTTCCGTAAAAATGATACACAACCCAAGGGACGCATTGATATAGCGCAACATATCAGACATAATGCCGGAAAGAATAACGGATGCATAGCCTCGATCTACAATGAGAAGACATTTGATAATAGTCTGAATCACTTTATTCTTCAGACATATGAATTGTTAAAAAAGCCGCCATATACCATGTTGGGGAATAAATCGAATGAAGACAGTTCTTTTGCATCAATAATAAAAGAACTGAAAGTAAGTGCGCCGTCGTGGAAAGGGAAGAGTATTTCAATACTATCAGGAGAGAATGTAAGTCCTATAACATCACCGTATTATCAGCCATATGAGAAAATGCGAAAAATCTGTCAGATGATCTATAGGCATTCGGGAACTTCGTTGTTATTGGAGCAAGATGAGAATAGCGCTGATGGGTTCTTGATATATGTACCGGATCTTTTTGAGCGTTATGTTGAAATAAGCTTGCGAAAAGTCATAGATGAAAATGATAATTTGAATAGAAGGTATCTGTTTGAAATACAAAAAAAGTTTTCCAGACCCAATCCGAAAAAGAAAACATTTCGTCCGGATTATGTATTGTGCGGAAGAGACAAAAAACATATTTATGCGGTGTTAGATGCAAAGTTTAAGCCGAAATACCAAACGATGATTATGTCGGAAAACAGGGGAGAAAGGATAATCCATCTATTGGATGATGCTGTTGATGATTGCAAGAAACTGTGCAGAGATATCGTTTATACCAATATCATAGAATTTAATACATGGTTGGATTATAATAAGGACCCGGCAAAGGGGGCGATTATATATCCGTTTACCTGTTGCGACGATGTTATTCCAAGAACAAGTATGTATAAGGAAAACATTATTCCTATAGAAAATGGGGAAAGGAAAGTAAAATACGACGGGTGGAAAAGATATTTTGAGAAAGAATGGTATCCGGACGATAATTTAAAAGAATCGTACCTTGTCAGCGCGTATGGAGAGTATAAACAAAATTCTACGAATAGAAGATATGTTTTTGAAAGCATGTTATCGCCCTACGGAAAAGAAATCTCCTATATTGGTGTTCCGGTTGCGGATATAAGAAATACTGAGAAGTATTCGGATTGGAGAGAACGACAGGAGGCATTGGAAAGCGGATTATCGGAAGCATTTAAGCGGTTTGTAGAGAGTTTTGAGTAAACGTTTTTTCGGAAGAGAGAATGGTTATAATTTATAGAGAAAATCCTATGATGAAAAGTCCCGTCCCGGCGGGGCTTTTTGCATGGGTGTAAAGTTGTGGTGAAAAGTACTTCCCTTTTCTCTGATATGATAGTATCATAAAGATAATAAGAGAGGCAAAAACAAGAAGGGAGGGAAGTGCTATGAAAGATTATACCAAACTGTGCAGCAATCGTAAGGACTATCCGTACCGCTATTACGTGACCAAACGGATGGGCGGAGTCTGGGAGGCGATCCTGGACGATACGGAAGTTTTCAAGTGGCCGGAGGAAGATTGCAGGCTCGAAAGCGGTGTTTACATCATTCGTGCGTCCAACGAAAAACAGGCGATCCGTATTGCCAAAAGTCTGGAAGCAAAACGTACCCCTCCGATGTTTCCGAAGAAAAATCCGAAGCCGGAGAATAAGCCGTTTTATGAACCGGAGCCGGAGAATATGCAGCCGTGGGAAGACGAATTTCTGAATGCTTTATTTGGTCAGGATGAACCGGAGTCTGCCAAGGATGAGGACGAGGAGGAACCGGAACCTGCCCCGCTGAAAGCTGCGGGGGCGGAGTTTGCGAGATCGCCCATCTGTATGCAGATCCGACGATGGCTTGCGAATACACCCTTTGCAGAGTTTGCGGAGGCGATCTGCAAGCGAGTACGCGGGCAGGAAAACACCAAGCTGATCGCGCTGAACGTGTACAATTATCTGGAATGTGTTGTGCAGGGACGCAGACACAACAGCAACCTGCTGCTGACAGCGCCTTCCGGCTGCGGCAAGACCGAGACCTACCGGGCGATCCGCGAATACTTTAAGGTAAAGGTGCCCAAACTGATCGTGTATCAGGTGGACATGACCAGCGTGACCGAGGAAGGCTATCGCGGAAAAGATGCCGAGTATCTGGTGGAGCCGTTGCTGGCGGCAAAGGACAGCTACGGGATCGGCATTGCGTTTCTGGATGAATTTGACAAAAAGATCGTCCCGTCTTATGCGTACGGCGGTATGAACCTTAACGCCGCGGTACAGGCGCAGATCCTGACCATGCTGGAAGGGCGTGTGGTCAGCGGATCGAATGAGGACTATACTCCCATCGATACCGCCAATACACTGTTTATCGGCCTGGGTTCCTTTGATGCCTGCCGTGTCAAAAAGGCAGAGAAAGCACGTTCTGCGATCGGTTTCGGCGGCGGATGTGCAAAAGATACGGATCACTACGACGAGATCACAAGGGAAGACATCATCGAGCTGGGGGCATCGTATGAGATCGTCGGCCGCATTCCGCTCATCTTAAGCTACCACAGACTGGATGAGGAAACGCTGGATCTGGTGATCGACGATATGCTGGCCAGAGAAGGGGAAACCTGGGACTGCAAAGTGACGATCTCCAAGGAAATGCGGGCGCTTTTGCACGAAGAGGCAAACGGAGCCTATGGCTGCCGTACACTGGCCAATCGGATCCACGACAAACTGATGCCCACCTATCTCGAGCTGCGCATCGCCGGGGTGGATCTGCAGTCCTATACGATCGAGCTGGGGGAGCCGAATAATATCCGGCGGCAGTGCGAGCCCAAAGGTGCGGTTGGCAAACGCAGACTTTTGTGATAGTATAATGCGGTTTGTAAAAAAGTTTCATGAGGAGGAAGAGAATGATGAAAAAGAAGGAATTAACCAAGTTGTTGCTGGCAGCAGGCGCCGTAGCCTTATTGGCAGGATGCACGGAAGCGGAAGGCAGTGCTCAGCCGGCGGGACAGGAGGGTGCACCGGCAGAAGTGGCAGTGGCAACGACGGAAGAAGCAGCTCCGGAAGCTGGTGTAACCGAAGTACCGGAGGCAGAGGTAACCGAAGCATTGGCCGAAGAGGCAGAACCGACAGAAGCGGAAGAAGTTGTGGATGAAGGGGCCTCTCCGCTGCTTTTGTGGGATTATGAAGGCTATGTGGATGAGTGCGAAGGCTATATCTGGCAGAGCGAGTTTGCGGACCGTGATATCGACGGGGACGGCACCACCGATCGCCTGAAGCGTATCTGTGATGTGGATGCGGAGATTGCACTTTATACGATCGAATTCGGTAACGGACGTACTCTGGAAGTACCGCAGGGCTGGAACACCGGATTCCCGCATGTACAGGCGGAAGATCTGGATGGCGACGGGGAGAAGGAGATCCTGTTCACACTGACCTACGACACCAGCACCGATCCGAAGTCTTTCGGCGATCTGTGGCTCTTTGACTATGATGAAACTGCCGCAGCTTATCAGGAAGTGGAGCTCCCGCTGAAGTCCGGAGAAAACGGAGCCAGAGTGCTGAGCGTTGATTATGATAAGCCGCAGGACGGTGTAGTCACGATCCATGTTCCGCAGTTCGACTTTACTGCAGACTGCAAGGTAGGTGATGATTTCTCGGCAGATGAAGCATACTCCGAGGATCGTATGGTATTTGATGCACAGATGAAGGACGGAGCGATCAGTTGTGCTGTTGAGCTGTTTGCAAAGCAGGGCGGCATCCTGCAGTTTGACCTGGTATGGAAAAACGGTACATATGAAGTTGAAATGAAGGGAATGTACGATTATAATTAATTTCAAACAGTAAAAGTGCAAAAGGAGGTGGCGTGATGCAGCAAAACGAACCGGATCAGAGCATGATCGATAAGGTATTGCAGCGATTGGACACGGAAGTGGTGAACGGTGCGATGCGCGTAACGGTGGAGTTTGACGACAAGCAGCCGGAGGCGGAGAAGGTATCCCACAAGGGGTGCAAGGCCTACGGACAGGATGCGGCCCAGACCGTCGGCAAGCTGGACGCCTACTCCGACCAATTGTTACGGGAAATGAAAGAGGAATAACGACCCCTCATCCGGCCTTCGGCGAACAGTCCTACTAAACTCGTGCCTCGTTAAGTAGGAACTGGTTTTCCCCCCAGAGGGGGGAAGGCAAGGGGTGTTGGAAAGAGTAATGCAGACGGTGGCTTGAAGAAAGCCACCGTTTTTGATATAATAATATGGCTTGTAAGCACCGGAAACGGTAAAAATTAAACCATAAGGGGGTTATGAATATGGCAGATCAATTATTTTCCAACAAGAGCATTATTTCCTGGTTACAGTATTTTTCGGAGAATACCGACATCGATCTGGAGCATGTGAAGCTTCTGGACATCACTAAAAAGAACAAGAACCTGATCCCGACCGTAGAAGCGCACCGTTGTGTGCTGGCCTTTACCGAGGCAGGCAATGCGGATATCTTCTATAAAATGTGGGATGTGGGTCTGGGCGACTGCGAAGTGATCTATAATGAAGGATCCGAGCCGGCAGGTCCCATCAAGCGCAATAAAGTATCCGAGATGATCGACCGCGGCATCAACGCATCCGCCGGTATGATCATTCTCAATCCGAACGCCAGATCGACGATCAAATTCGGTATGGATAACAAGAAGTTTGCGTCCGGTTCCGTAAAATATGTAGGTTCCGAGATCCGCTCCGTCCTGATCTCCAAGATGCAGATCCACGAGAGCAAGAACCTGTGCGTGATCTCCGGCGAGTCCATCGCGGTGGAATCGGCAATGATGAACGGGGAAGGAACCGTGATCGCGGTAGAGTACAAGCAGTCCGACCGCGAGACGATGGAAGAGAATGTTAACCAGTTTGGTCTGCGCAACGTAGTGATCGTGGATCATGTGGGTGAAGATACGATGGGTAGCTTGCCGGTGCCGGATACGACGATGCTGGTAGCATCCGCAAGCTTAGAGCACGAATTAGAGTACCTGCTCGGTATCAACCCCAATATGGAGTTTGTCATTTACACACTGGACTTTAAGGTGGCAGCAAGTATGCGCGATATTTTAGGAAAATTCGGCATCACGGACATCACGATCATTCAGATCGCGGTTTCCAAGCTGACCTCCAAGAATGTATTTGAAAACCAGCCGGCGCCCTGGATCATTTCGGCGAAGGCAGGGGTATAAGGAGTTTTATGCGCCTGGATAAATACCTGGCGGATATGCATGTGGGCAGCCGCTCGGAAGTAAAGGAACTGATCCGCAAAGGAAAGGTGAGCGTAAACGGCGCGGTGATCAAGGATCCGGGGCTGGCAGTGACGCCGCAGGATGCGATCGAGGCCGCCGGCGAAACGATCGGCTATCAGGAGCATTTCTACTATATGTTAAATAAGCCGGCCGGGATATTGACGGCGACGGAGGATAAGAAGCAGCCGACGGTGCTGGATCTGTTTCCGGAAAATCTGCGGAAGAACTTATCTCCCGTGGGACGGCTGGATAAGGATACGGTAGGGCTGCTGCTGATCACGGATGACGGAGCATTGGCACACCGCCTGCTGGCCCCCAAATCCCATGTGGATAAGGTGTATCTGGCCAAGTCGGATCTGCCACTGGTTTCGGAAGATGCGGAGCGATTTGCATCGGGAATGACACTTTCCGACGGGACGGAACTGATGCCCGGGAAACTGGAGATCTCCGGAGACGATCCCTGCGAGGCACTGGTCACGATCCGGGAGGGCAAATTCCACCAGATCAAGCGGATGTTTGAGGCCTGCGGAAAGAAAGTAGTATATTTAAAACGCTTGTCGATGGGCAGGCTGCAGTTGGATCCCGAACTCGCGGAAGGTGCGTGGCGGGAACTGACGGAAGAGGAAGTAAGCAATTTGTCGGGTAGTTGAAAGGAGCAGCGTATGAACAAGAAAAATCAAAAGTTGATGCTGATCATGGCGATCGTGGCAGTGGTAGCCGCCGTTGTATTGATGGTGGTTGTGGTGGTTGCTATGAAAGGCGGAGCGAAGGAAGGCGCTGCGGTGCAGGATCTGCAGGCGGCATCCGGTACGGAAGGGACTGACCTGACCGTAGTTGCGGATGGCGGCGGGCAGGAACAGCCGGTCGCAACCGAATCCGAGACGGTAGAACAGTCGGCAGCCGGCATGGCGGTTGGCGGAGATGCCACGGGGACGGTCGTGAATCAAACGGCAGCTGCAACAACCAATACGACAACGAACACGACAACAAATACACCGGCTAGTACGACGGTAGCAAGCACCGCTTCCAATCCGGCAACCACCGTTGTTTCCGATGCGGCTTCGGCTCCGGCACAGAACGCATCTGCGGCAAAGGGCTTTGTCCTGACCTACGGAACCAACAACAGCTGGCAGAAGGGTGATGTGAATATGTTCGGTGCGGATTTCCAGATCACCAACAATTCCGCATCCCAGATTGACAGCTGGACCCTGAAGATGGAGATCGAAGGCTTGGCAGAAGTGGACGGCTGGAACGGTACTTTCAGCATCAGCGGAACCACACTGACCATCACCAATGCGGATTACAACGGTGCGATCGGTACTGGTGGCAGCGTTAACTGCGGATGTAATCTGGGTGTCAAGACCGGCAGTGTAACCGTAAAGAGCGCAACTTTGAACGGAACCGCCTGCACGGTAGTAGCCGGCAAGGTAGACCCGAATGCACAGGCCAATGCGCAGAATGCCCAGAATAATAATCAGAACAACAATCAGAATAATAACCAGAACCAGAACAACAACCAGCAGGCACCGGTAGATGTGAGCGCAATGCTGACCCGTTGTGCCGATGCGGTACAGGGAGATGACTGGCTGCATACCGACGGTCACCGTATCCTAGACAAGAACGGCAAGGAAGTATGGCTGACCGGTGTGAACTGGTTCGGCTACAATACCGGTACCAATACCTTTGACGGACTTTGGAACAGCCAGATGGCACCGACGGTCAAGGCGATCGCCGATCACGGATTCAACCTGATCCGTGTGCCCATTTCCGCACAGTTGCTGAACGAGTGGGCAGCAGGCACCTATCCGAAGGCAAACTACAACAACGCATACAACACCGAGCTGAACTCGATGAACAGCCTGCAGATCTTTGACTACTTCCTGTCTCTGGCAGAGGCAAACGGTCTGAAGGTTATGATCGATATCCACAGTGCCGAGACCAATGCGATGGGCCACAACGCAAATATGTGGTGCACCGACAGCGTGTCGGCGGATGAATACCTGGCAGCACTGGCTTGGTGCGCAGACCGCTACAAGAACAACGACACGATCATCGCATACGATCTGAAGAACGAACCGCACGGCAAACCGTATGAAGGAAAGAATGCAGCGATCTGGAACGGTTCCAAGGATGCGAACAACTGGAAGTATATGGCAGAGCGTGCGGCGCTGACCGTACTCAACAAGAACCCGAATGTACTGATCATGGTAGAAGGTACGGAGATCTACCCGATCGATATTAAGAGCAACAGCGATTATCATTCCCAGAACGATGCGGATTATTACTTCAACTGGTGGGGCGGCAATCTGCGTGGTGTAGCGGATTTCCCGGTACAGCTGGGACAGTATCAGAACAAACTGGTTTACTCTCCGCACGATTACGGCCCGACCGTATACGAGCAGCCGTGGTTCAAGGGCGGTTATACTTACGACAGTCTGATGAAGGATTGCTGGCATGACAACTGGTTCTACATCTACGAGACCAATACCGCACCGCTGTTGATCGGTGAATGGGGCGGATTTATGACCGAGCCGAACCTGACCTGGATGACGCATATGCGTACCCTGATCAAGACCTATCATCTGAACCACACCTTCTGGTGTCTGAACGCAAACTCCGGTGATACCGGCGGTTTGTTAAAGGATGACTTTACGACCTGGGACAACGAGAAGTACACCTTTGTGAAGGATGTATTGTGGCAGCAGAACGGCAAGTTTGTCGGTCTGGATCACAAGATCCCGCTGGGAGCAAACGGTATCACCCTGACCGCAGCTTCCAGTTTGAAATAATCTAAAACCTGCCCGAAGGGCGGATGAGGGGTAGTTGAATAAATATAATAAGTGAGGAATAATATG
>CAMJAP010000052.1 GCA_946403625.1 uncultured Lachnospiraceae bacterium | reverse complement strand
TATCGGGGTGTGGCTCAGTTTGGCTAGAGCGCCGTGTTAGGGACGCGGAGGCCGCTGGTTCGAATCCAGTCACTCCGACGATCCACATTGGCCCTTTAAACAAAGCGTTTGAAGGGTTTTTTATTACCCGTTTTCTCCGGTCGGAGATTTGACATTCCGCGCAAAGACAGATATAATATTGTGGCAGGAAAATTCTTATTTTTCGGCAAATACAGGGTATTTTTTATAATATTCACGGGGAAGTGTAAAGGGGAAAAAATGGATAAATTATACATTGTCATGCCCGCATACAATGAAGAGGAAAATATCCGCGAGGTGGTAAAGGACTGGTATGCCGTTCTCGAGGGAAAGGATGAGGGATCGCGACTGGTGGTGGCAGACAGCGGATCTTCCGATCTGACCCACAAGTATCTCAAGTCCATGCAGAGGGATTATCCCAAGCTGGAGATCCTCTCCGATACCTTAAAGCAGCATGGCCCCAAGCTGATGGCGCTGTATCGCTACGCCATCGATCAGGGAGCGGATTACATCTTCCAGACAGATTCCGACGGGCAGACGCTGCCGCAGGAGTTTCCGTTCTTCTGGGATGCCAGGGAAAAGTACGATGTGATCCTGGCCAACCGTCCGGTACGAGGCGACGGCAAGGCAAGAGCCTTTGTGGAAAAGGTGGTATGCGTTCTGCTGAAACTGTATTTCGGCGTGACGCTCAAGGATGCCAACGCGCCCTTCCGTCTGATGAAGGCAGAGGTACTCAACAAATATATGGATCGTCTGCCGGAGGATTACAACATCCCGAACATTATGTTCTCGACTTATTTTGCATATTACAAGGACAAGATGAAATTCCGGGATATCACCTTCCGTCCGCGCCGGGCAGGAAAGAATTCCATCAACATCGGCAAGATCATCGGCATCGGCTGGAAAGCGATGGGAGATTTTCACCGATTTAAGAAAGAATTGCAGTAAATGTCGGACATTCGCTCTTACTTGACGCGGATTGTACGATGAATTATAATGGCAGAGTATGTCTAAAAGACCTGTATGGAAATGATTGGGGGATAATATGATCAAAAGCATGACCGGTTTCGGCCGTTGCGAAATGGAAGAACACGCACGTCGGATCACTGTGGAGATGAAGGCGGTGAATCACAGGTATCTGGATCTGTCGATCAAGATGCCGAAAAAATTCAACCCCTTTGAGGCACAGATCCGTAATGTGTTAAAAGAATATCTGGAACGCGGAAAAGTAGATCTCTATATCACCTGCGAAGAGCTGGGGGAAGAGAATCTGCAGATCCGTTACAATAAATCTGTTGCAGCCGAGTATCTGCAGTATCTGAGACAGATGGCAGAGGAATTCGGCCTGGAAGACGATGTAAGAGTTTCGACCCTGTCCCGTTTCCCGGAGGTCTTCTCGATGGAAGATATGAAAGCGGATGAGGAAGAGATCTGGCAGGACCTGGAAAAAGTCGTTCGCGGCGCAGCGCAGGTATTTGCAGAGAGCAGGGAACGCGAAGGCGAGGCATTAAAGGCCGATCTGTTGGACAAGCTGTCCCAGATGCAGGTGAGCGTGGCAGAGATCGAAAAGCGCACGCCCCAGGTGATCGCCGAGTATCGTGAGAAACTGATGGCGAAGGTTCGTGAGATGGTGGGAGATGTCCAGATCGACGAGAACCGCCTGATGATGGAAGTGACCGTATTTGCGGACAAGATCTGCGTGGACGAAGAGATGGTGCGCTTAAAGAGCCACATCGCCGCGATGGAACAGGAACTGAAAAAAGGCGGCAGCGTGGGACGCAAGCTGGACTTTATCGCCCAGGAGATGAACCGCGAAGCCAATACGACCCTTTCCAAAGCAAATGATCTGCTCACCTCGGATGCAGCCATCGATCTGAAGACCATGATCGAAAAGATCCGGGAACAGATCCAGAATCTGGAATAAGACAGATAACAGAGGAACGAAAGCATGGCAAAACTGTTACATATCGGTTTTGGTAATGTGGTGAATGAAGAAAAGATCATTGCGATCGTACATCCCGAGGCGGCACCCATCAAACGACTGGTGACCCACGCAAGGGAAAATGATCTGGCGGTGGATGCGACACACGGACGCAAGACCAAGTCCGTGATCGTTATGGAAGGACAGCAGGTGGTGTTGTCCGCATTGCTGCCGGAAACGATCGTCGGACGCAGTATTGATACGGCGGAGGATACAGAATGAAAGCGGATCGCGAAGGCATATTGGTTGTGATCTCCGGCTTTGCGGGGACCGGAAAAGGCACGCTGGTAAAAGGACTTTTGGAAAAGTACGATAATTACGCGTTGTCGGTTTCCATGACCACCAGAAATCCCAGACCGGGTGAGGTGGACGGCGTATCCTACTTTTTTGTGAGCCGGGAAAAATTTGAAGAAACGATCGCGGCAAACGGGCTGGTGGAATACGCCAGCTATTGCGATAACTACTACGGCACGCCCAAGGCTTATGTGGAAGAGCAGCTGAAGGCGGGCAAGGATGTGATCCTGGAGATCGAGATCCAGGGCGCACTCAAGATCCGCGAGATCTATCCGACGGCACTGTTACTCTTTGTGATGCCGCCCAGTGCGCAGATCCTGAAAGACCGCCTGATCGGACGCGGTACGGAAACACCGGAAGTGGTGAAGAAACGTATGGACCGTGCGGCAGCGGAATCCGAAGGGATTGAGAAATACGACTACATCGTAGTCAACGACAAGATCGAAGAGTGTATCGAAGACACCCACGCGATCATCGAAGCGGCACACTGCAAGCCGTTTCGTAACGAACGATTCATTCAGACGGTGCGGGAAGACCTGTACCGGATGAGAGAGGAACAATAAGTAAAGGTCATATTTAGGAGGACAAAAATTATGATGTTACATCCGTCTTACACCGATCTGCTTGAGGTGGTAAACAGCGAGACAGAGCAGGGCGAGCCGCCCCTGGTAAATTCCCGTTATTCGATCGTTATGGCGACCGCAAAGCGCGCTCGTCAGCTGATCGCAGGACAGCCGGCACTGGTTCCGTCCAGAGGAAAGAAGCCGCTTTCCGTAGCTGTTCAGGAATTGAACGAATCCAAGATCCATATCGTGGGTGACGAGGCATAAGTTTTATGTCCAATACACTGCATAAAGTGATGCTGGTATCCCTAGGCTGCGACAAGAATCTGGTCGACTCCGAGATGATGCTGGGAATGCTTTCGGAAGCCGGATTTGAGATCACCAATGATGAGCAGGAAGCGGAAGTAGTGATCGTAAACACCTGCTGCTTCATCATGGATGCCAAAGAAGAGAGCATCACCACCCTGATCGAATACGGCAAACTGAAAGAAACTGCAAATTGCAAGGCACTCATTGCAACCGGTTGCCTGGCACAGCGATACTCCGAAGAGATCCATCAGGAGATCCCGGAGGTGGATGCTGTGGTAGGCACTTCTGCGTTTGACAAGATCGCAGAGGTGGTACATTCCGTACTGGACGGCGTGCATGAGGATGCCATGGCGGATCTGCAGCATACGGTAGCCGGCAAGCCGAGAGTACTCTCCACCGGCGGACATTATGCGTTTCTCAAGATCGCCGAAGGCTGCAACAAACGCTGCACCTATTGCATCATTCCCTCGATCCGCGGATCCTATCGTTCGGTTCCCATGGAAACCCTGCTGGCAGAGGCAAGGCAGCTGGTGGCCGGCGGCGTACGGGAACTGCTTTTGGTAGCACAGGAGACCACCCTGTACGGTGTGGATCTGTACGGCGAGAAACGACTGCCGCAGTTATTAAAAGAACTGGCAGCCATCGAGGATCTGCAGTGGATCCGTGTCCAGTATTGCTATCCGGAAGAGATCACGGACGAACTGATCGAAACCATGGCAACCGAACCCAAGGTATGCCATTATCTGGATCTGCCCATTCAGCATTGCGAAGATGAAGTATTAAAGCGCATGGGACGCAGAACACGCAGAGCGGAGCTGGAAGAGACCATCGCAAAGCTGCGTGCGCGAATCCCGGATATCTGCCTGCGGACCACATTGATCTGCGGTTTTCCGGGCGAGACGGATACGGATTATCAGAATCTGAAATCCTTCGTAAAAGAGATGCGTTTTGACCGTCTGGGCGTATTTGCCTATTCCCCCGAGGAAGGCACCGTGGCCGAGCAGATGGACGACCAGATTGATGATGCGGTAAAGAAGAGCCGCTGCGACGGCATTATGGCCCTGCAGCAGGACATTGCATTTGAAAAAGCCGAAGCCATGAAAGGACGCGTTCTGTCCTGCATTGTGGAGGGACGCATTCCGGAGGAGCATGTGCTGGTATGTCGCAGTTACATGGATGCGCCGGATGTGGACGGCTATGTCTTTGTCGATACGGACAAAGAATATATGAGCGGCACCATTGTACAGATCAGGGTGACCGGAAGTGAAGAATATGATTTGATCGGAGAGTTCACAGATGAATCTGCCCAATAAACTGACAACGTTTCGTGTGGTACTGATCCCGTTTTTTGTGTTTTTTGCGATGACAGATGTGGCCGGAGCTGCTTCCAAATGGATAGCTCTGGGCATTTTTATTGTTGCATCGCTGACGGATTTTGCGGATGGCTACATTGCCAGAAAATACCATCTGGTCACCAATTTCGGTAAGTTTATGGACCCGCTGGCGGACAAGCTGCTGGTGAGTGCGGCGATGATCTGCTTTGTGGAACTGCAGCGTATGCCGGCGTGGATCGTGCTCATTATCATTGCCAGAGAGTTCTTTATCAGCGGTTTCCGACTGATCGCCGCCGAGCAGGGCGTCGTGATCGCAGCCGGCTGGTGGGGCAAGTTCAAGACGGCGTTTCAGATGTTTATGGTGATCTTTATGATCATCGAACTGGCGCTGGCGGATATGGAAGTGCAGCTTGGCGCATTGACGATTGCAGCAGATGTTTTAATGTATATTTCCCTGGCTTTGACACTGATCTCCATGGTGGATTATGTGGCAAAGAACAAGGCGGTTTTGAAGGAGCAGAAGTGATATGGTAGTCGAAACCATTTGCATCGGAACAGAGATCCTTTTGGGCAACCGGCATCATACCAATGCCAATTTTCTGGCGCAGGAATATGCCAAGCTGGGCCTTTCCACCTACGCACAGCAGGTGGTGGGCGATAACGAAGAACGCATCATGGAAGCGGTGCGTCTTTCCTTATCCCGATCGGATCTGGTGATCTTAACCGGAGGCCTCGGGCCCACCCAGGATGACATTACCAAAGAGACTGTAGCAAAGCTCCTGGGACGCGAGATGCATTCCGATGAAGTGACGAAGAAACACATCGAGGAATATTTTAAGACCCGCGGAAAGGTGATGGCGGAGTGCAATCTGCGTCAGACTATGATCCCGGAAGATGCCAGAATACTGGATAACGAGATCGGCACCGCACCGGGCATTTTGCTCAACCTCTCCGAAGAGGAAAGCGCAAGATTTCGTAAAGATAAGGGAGAGATCCAGACCATCATCCTGTTGCCGGGACCGCCGGAAGAACTGCAGGATATGTGGCAGAAACGGGTGGTGCCCTATCTGCAGAAACGCTCGGGCGAGATCATTTATTCCGCTACGGTAAAGGTATGCGGACGGACCGAGAGCGAGATCGCAGAGATCCTGGATGACCTGATCCGTCAGGGCGGAGATGTGACGGTGGCCTCGTCGGCAAAGGTCGGGGAAGTGCATTTGCGCGTAACGGCCAAGGCAGCCGATGAAAAGACCGCAAAGAAACTGGTCAAGCCGGTGATCAAAGAGATCAAGACCAGGCTGGGCGACAGTGTATATACAACGGATGAAGAAGTAACGCTGGAAAAGGCAGTGGTAGATCTGCTGCTGGCAAACGAACTGACCGTGACCACGGTAGAATCCTGTACCGGCGGTTTGATTGCGGGACGTCTGATCAACGTGCAGGGCGTTTCGGAAGTATACAAATCCGGCTTCGTGACGTATTCGAACAAAGCAAAACGCAAGCTGGTCGGGGTAAAGCGTAAGACCCTGGAGAAATACGGTGCCGTCAGCGAGCAGACCGTTCGCGAAATGGTGGGCGGCGTATCGCTCTTTAACCGCGCGGATGTAGCAGTAGCGGTATCCGGTATCGCGGGACCCGACGGAGGAACGGAAGAAAAGCCCGTCGGCCTGGTGTACATCGCCGTGAGCGTATGCAATGTGGTGACGGTAAAGAAATATCAGTTTATCGGCAATCGTGCGATGATCCGTGAGAGAGCGGTTGCGGCGGCACTGGATCAGATGCGCAGATGTATTTTGGAATATTACAGCAAGTTAACTTTTGGGAAAGAGGAGTAACGCGTGGGTAGAAAAACGGTCGAACTGGTAGTACCGAGCTATAACGAAGAAGCCTGTGTCGGATTGTTCTACGATGCCGTAAAGGCGTTGTTTACCGAGACACTGACGGATTATGATTTTCGCCTGATCTATGTGGATGACGGCAGCAGCGACGGTACGCTGGCAAAAGTAAAACAGATTGCCCAGGATGCGCCGGAAGGACAGGTGCATTATATCTCGTTTTCACGCAATCTCGGAAAAGAAGCAGCCATTTACGCGGGCTTAGAGCATTCCACCGGTGATTTTGTGGCGGTCATGGATGCCGATCTGCAGCATCCGCCCGCACTGCTCATCGATATGCTGCATGCCATCGTGGACGAAGGCTATGACAGCTGCGGCGCCCGCAGAGAGGACCGCAAGGGCGAAGGCGCCATCAAGCGTGTCTTCTCCGTAATGTATTATCAGATCGTCAACCGTCTGACCACGGTGGAACTGACCCCGGGCAGTACGGACTTCCGCCTGATGACCAGACAGATGGTGGATGAAGTATTGAAACTGACCGAGCGGGAACGCTTTACCAAGGGTATCTTTTCCTGGGTCGGATTCAAGACCAAATGGATCCCGTATCACAATGTGGAGCGTGCGGCCGGCCGTTCCAAGTGGAGCATTCGCGGACTGCTGCATTATGCGGCGAGCGGACTGCTTTCCTTTGCCAGAGCGCCGCTGCGGTTTGCTCTGTGGCTGGGTATGATCGGCTGTGTGGCAGCGGGCATCGATCTGATCGTATTGCTCGTACAGTGCATTTCCTGCAGTTGTCTGCCGGATGCCGTACATGTCGTGATCTTTTTACTGTTGTTGTTCGGCGGTATGACTGTGATGCTGCTGGGACTGGTCGGAGAGTATCTGGCGCGTATCCTGGCAGAGGCAAAACACCGACCGTTATATATCATGAAGGAGTCAAACTATGGCGAATCAGATCGTAAAGCTGGGTGATTTTGAAGTCGGAAACAATGAGGTGCCGTATTTTATCGCAGAGATCGGCATCAACCATAACGGAGATATGCAGATCGCAAAGCGCCTGATGGATGCGGCATTTGCCTGCGGTTGGAACTGCGTGAAGTTTCAGAAGAGAACCCCGGATATCGCGGTGCCGGAAGCGCAGAAAAATGTGATGCGCGACACCCCGTGGGGACAGATGACTTATCTGGATTACAAGAAACACATCGAGTTTGAAAAGCCGGAATACGATGTGATCGATCAATACTGCAAGGAGAAGCCGTTAGCGTGGACCGCATCTCCCTGGGATCTTCCCAGCCTGGAGTTTTTGCTTTCCTACGATCTGCCCTTCATCAAGATCGCATCGGCAGGGAACGGCAATATGGAACTGCTGAAGCGGGCATCCCAGGCAGGCGTTCCGCTGATTATGTCGGACGGTATGAGTACCCAGGAGGAGCTGGACAAGGCGGTATCGGTTCTGGAAGATTACAGCAACGGGGATTACATCCTGCTGCATACCAATTCCACCTATCCCGCACCGGTGGATTCCCTCAATCTGGCGTATATGAACACGCTGAAGGAAAGATATCACTGCGTGGTCGGCTACAGCGGACACGAGCAGAATCTGGAGCCCAGCGTAGTGGCAGCCACCCTCGGTGCCAAGGTGATCGAGCGCCATGTGACCCTTTCCCACGACCTGTGGGGAACCGATCAGAAGGCGAGCCTCGAGATCAACGCGATGTATATGCTGTATCGCAGATGCCTGGATATCCAGAAGATGATGGGTTCCGGCGTAAAGACCATGGACGAGAACGAGAAGAAGGTTCGCGAAAAGCTCAAGGGAAACTGAACCAAAAAATCCGTGGGATGCAAAACATATTTGTTAAAAATTCTGAGATCCGAATGCATTGACATCCGGATCTTTTTATGTTATTTTCTTAATCGTCTTACCAAGACATCTTCTTTCTAAGGCCGGAAAATGCGGCCGGACGCAGGAGACGATTCGTCTCCCGAATTCACCGAAGTGGTTTGAAAGATTTCGACAAACGTTGAAATGATTTTGGGAAAGGGGGGATAGTGTGTAATTAATTGGACTGATAAAATGATAAAAATATTTATGTAAAGTAGTTGACAAAACCGAACAAATGTTTTATAGTGAGTAAATGAACAAATGTTCGGAACGGCGGGATGAAGGAATTACGGAACATTCAGGAAAAACAGTTCCCGGTTCCCTGTCCTAATTCAAAGTTCAAAAAAGGAGAACATTCGATTTATGGAAAGAGAAGAGAAGTTAAAAGCATTAGAAGCTGCTATGGTACAGGTGGAGCGCCAGTTCGGTAAGGGCGCTGTCATGAAGCTCGGTGATCCGGCATCCAAATTAAATGTGGAGACCATTCCCACCGGATCTTTGAGCCTGGATATTGCATTAGGTCTCGGCGGTATTCCGAAGGGCCGTGTGATCGAGATTTACGGACCGGAATCTTCCGGTAAAACAACCGTTACCCTGCATATGATCGCAGAGGTACAGAAGAGAGGCGGTATCGCGGGATTCATCGATGCAGAGCATGCACTGGATCCGGTATATGCAGCCAATATCGGTGTAGATGTCGACAACTTGTATATCAACCAGCCGGATTACGGCGAGCAGGGTCTGGAGATCGCAGAGACCATGGTTCGCTCCGGTGCTATGGATATCGTGGTCATCGACTCTGTGGCAGCATTGACTCCGAAGGCCGAACTGGACGGCGATATGGGTGATTCCCATGTAGGTCTGCAGGCAAGACTGATGTCTCAGGCATTGCGTAAACTGGCCGGTGCCATCAGCAAGTCCAACTGTACCGTAGTCTTCATCAACCAGCTGCGTGAAAAAGTCGGCGTATTCTACGGCAATCCGCAGGTAACCACCGGCGGTAACGCACTGAAATATTACGCATCCGTTCGTATGGAGATCCGCCGCGTAGAGCAGCTCAAGAACGGCGGCGAGTTCATCGGTAACCGTACCAGAGCAAAGATCGTAAAGAACAAGGTGGCTCCGCCGTTCAAGGAGGCAGAGTTCGATATCATGTTCGGAGAGGGTATCTCCTACGAAGGCGATCTGCTGGATCTGGCAGCGGATGTGGATGTGGTAAACAAGAGCGGCGCATGGTATGCATACAACGGCAATAAGATCGGTCAGGGACGCGAGAATGCAAAGATCTTCCTGAAGGAGCATCCGGATGTATGTGCCGAGATCGACAAGAAAGTACGCGAGCACTACAACATCGGCGGTACACCTTCCGAGATCGACTTAAAGCCGGTGAAGGCGCAGAAGGGCCGCAAGAAGGCAGACGATGCGGATGACGCAGAATAATGATGCGTGTTACGGAATTAAAACCCCTGGGCAAGGGGAGATATGAAGTCTATTTAAACGGCGAGATCGCATTTGTTTTATACAAGGGCGATCTCGCCCGTTATGATCTGCACGAAGGAGACGAACTGTCCCCGGATACCCTGGAAGAGATCTATACGGAGACCCTGTACAAGCGGGCATTGAACCGCGTGTTATTTTTGTTGCAGTCCAGGGACTACACTTATCACGAACTGGAGAGCAAACTGTATCAGGGAAAATATCCGGAGCAGATCATCACGGCAGCACTGGAGGAAGTGCAGTCCTACGGCTACATCAATGACGAGAACTATGCACGGCGTTATGTGGAATGTTACCTGGAGCGGAAAAGCCTGGGAAAGATCAAACAGGAACTGATCAAGCGAGGCATCTCCCGGGACATTGTGGATGCGGCATTGGAAGGTGGGCGCGAGTTGCAGGCGGAAGCGGAAGAGAATGTGGAGCAGCTGCAGATCCGCAGACTGCTGGAAAAAAGACACTTTGATGCACAGACCGCCGACCGCAAAGAGATGGATCGGAATTATGCTTTTTTGATGCGCAGAGGCTATTCTTCCTCGGATATACGGGCGGTTTTTCGGGAGCTTCGTCTGGGTTTTGACGCACCTTCCGATACGGGATTTGACTTGACATAAGTTTACAAAAAACCTATAATAGACATATTGTGATAACAGTTTTTGTTATTTGTTTGCACAATGAAAACTAAATATTTTTAAGGAGGTGCTCCTGTATCATGTTGTATTATGTGATATGTGCAGTGGTTGCTATCCTTGTCACTCTTGTGATCGCGTATCCTGTTGTGTCAAAAATTGCTGTTGATAAGTATCAGCGGAATGTAGAAGCCACGATCGGAAAAGCAGAAGAGAGAGCAAGGAAGATTACCGATGATGCCATCAGAGAAGCTGAGGAGAAGAAGCGGGAAAGCCTGATCGAAGTAAAGGAAGAGACGATTAAAGCTAAGAATGAACTCGATCGGGAACTCAAGGAACGCAGAAATGAAATTACCCGTTCCGAACGCCGTATTCAGCAGAAAGAAGAGAACATCGATAAGAAGACGGAAGCAATCGAAAGGAAAGAACAAAGCCTTGCACAGAGAGAAGCCAATCTCAATCAGAAACGCGATGAGGTGGAAAAACTCAGTGCACAGCGTGTACAGGAACTGGAACGAATCTCTGGTTTATCCTCCGACCAGGCAAAAGAATTTTTGTTGAAAACCGTTGAAGAAGAAGTAAAGCATGAAGCTGCGATGAAGATCAAAGAAGCAGAACTTCGTGCGAAGGAAGAAGCGGACAAGAAGGCAAAGGAATATGTGGTTACCGCAATACAGAGATGTGCTGCAGATCACGTATCCGAAACAACGATCTCGGTTGTGCAGCTGCCCAGCGATGAAATGAAGGGCAGGATCATCGGCCGTGAAGGTCGAAACATCCGTACATTGGAAACAATGACCGGTGTGGAACTGATCGTTGATGATACGCCGGAAGCCGTCGTGCTTTCCGCATTTGATCCGGTCAGACGAGAAGTTGCCAAGATTGCTTTGGAGCGACTGATCGTGGACGGTCGTATCCATCCGGCTCGTATTGAGGAGATGGTGGATAAGGCGCGTAAGGAAGTGGAAAGCATTATGAAGGAAGAGGGTGACGCAGCACTGCTGGAATGTGGTGTACACGGCCTTCATCCGGAACTGGTCAAATTGATCGGGCGTCTGAAGTTCCGAACAAGCTTCGGACAAAATGCTTTGACGCATTCCATCGAAGTATCTCAGTTGGCAGGTTTGCTGGCTGCAGAGTTGGGATTGGATGCGCGTCTTGCGAAGCGTGCAGGTTTGCTTCACGATATCGGTAAAGCGATCGACCACGATATGGAAGGTTCTCATGTACAGCTTGGTACAGAACTGTGCAAGAAGTACAAGGAATCCGCAGTGGTTGTGAATGCTGTAGAGGCACACCACGGAGATGTGGAGCCGCAGTCACTGATCGCTTGTCTGGTACAGGCTGCAGATGCTATTTCGGCAGCAAGACCGGGTGCTCGTCGCGAGACACTTGGTACCTATACCAACCGTTTAAGTCAGTTAGAGGAAATTACAAATTCTTTCAAGGGTGTAGACAGATCTTTTGCAATTCAGGCCGGTAGAGAGGTTCGGGTAATGGTAGTTCCTGAGCAGGTATCGGATGATGACATGGTGATCCTGGCTAGGGATATCTCAAAGAAAGTGGAAGATGAGATGCAGTATCCCGGTATGATCAAGGTCAACGTGATCAGAGAATCCCGAGTTGTAGATTACGCAAAATAATCAACAAACAAAAATTCAAAACAACAAAAACTTCGCAGTATAAACGCTGCGAAGTTTTTTTGTTGGTAAAAAATTACGCCCAAGTACTGCAATACTTGGGCGTTTCGTTTGCCAGATGAACTAACATACTTTATAGCGTTTATAAGCAAATGATACAACAATAGGATGGTTATGTCAATAATGTACAGACACATCATAATTTAAAAGAATTCGCGGAAGCACTTAAGCCTCAACGCGAATTCTTTAATTGGCTGCGGAGAATGGGACTTGAACCCACACGAGATTGCTCCCACAAGATCCTTAGTCTTGCTCGTCTGCCAGTTCCGACACCTCCGCAAACATTGATAGTTTATCAGAGATGACGGCAAATGTCAAATAGATTTTGAAATTTATTTCGCGGCAGCTTTTTCCAGATCTGCAGTAACTTTCTTGAGATCTTCGCGGATGTTCAAATGCTGCGGGCAAGCCTTTTCGCACTTGCCGCATTCCTTGCAGTTGATGGCGCGGGCATTGTTCTTGCCCATTTCATCCCAGTTCCAGCGAACAACGCCAAAGTCCTGGTACATATGGAACTGATTCCATGCGCGGAAGTTACTCGGGATATCTACGCCAAACGGACAAGGCATACAGTAGCGGCATCCGGTACATCCGTTTTGAATACGGCTGCTCATGATCTCCTTGATCTGATCGATGGCGGCGTATTCTTTTTCTTCCATCGGAACGAAGTCGGTAAAGGTATCCAGATTGTCCTCCACCTGTTCCATATTGGACATACCGCTCAGCACCGTCAGGATGTTCGGCAGAGTTGCTACATAGCGCAGTGCGAAAGAGGAAGCGCTCTTGCCCGGACGAACACTCTCAAAGACATCCATAATATCCTTGGAAAACTTGGAGAGAGAACCGCCCTTGATCGGCTCCATAATGGTCAGAGGGATGCCCAGCTTTTCCGCCAGTTTGTAGCCTTTCATTCCGGCCTGCTCATCGATATCCATATAGTTGAGCTGGATCTGGCAAAAATCCCAGTCACGATAGTTGATGATCTCTTCAAAAGCATCATAAGAATCGTGGAAAGAGAAGCCCAGGAAGCGGATCTTACCTTCGGCCTTCAGTTCTTCCAGGCGTTTTACGGTACCCAGATCGCGCTGTTTTTCCCAGCTGCCGCGGTTCATGGCATGCATCAGATAGAAGTCGAAGTGATCGGTCTGCAGTTTTTCCAGCTGCTCATTAAAATATTTATCTACATCCTCGATGGTATTTACAAACCATACCGGCAGCTTGGTCGCCAGATAGTAGGAATCCCGCGGGTATTTCTTCAATGCTTCGCCGACGAACAACTCACTTTCCCCATCGTGGTAAGGATAAGCGGTATCAATATAGTTGACACCGGCGGCGATCGCCTTATCCAGCATCCGCTGTGCATGCTCACGGTCAATCTTCCCGTCTGTTCCGGTCGGAAAACGCATACATCCGAAGCCCAGCAGTGATACGTCAATCCCCAATTTCTCAAATCGTCTTGTTTCCACCCTAAAGCCCTCCTTGTTCTTGGATATGGTACAACAATAATTATACATAACTTACTACATCATTCTTGGATACAGAAACATCAATAATATCGCATAATTTAATACATCATATCATGCCGGGGGCAACACCGACCACTAAAATTTCGAACACCTCGATATCGTTTTTTGCTCAGACAGGGGGACGGTTCTTTTGTCTGGCCGTATCACCCTTGCCTTCCCCGCCCGAAAAGTCAACAGACACGGGGACGGTTCTTTTGTCTGACCGCATCACCCTTGCCTTCCCCGCCCGAAAAGTCAATAACCTATTGACATTCGCCGTCATAGTGGTAATATTTTTCTTCGGTAGTAAAATACGATTCCGTAAAAAGTGAGGCGTGAGACGTGATCATCGGTGCAGACCAGGAGTGGCCGCTTGCAGCAGGGAAACTTTTTTTGGAAAACTTATTAAAAGAGTATCAAAAATCCTTTGATATCGTAAGAGATTACGAGATCGGGGGGATCAAGGCACCTGCCTATGGGTATTATTCTACGATCAGTGAAAAGTATGTACTGAGCCCAAAGGCAAACCTCTGGAGTGTTCATGGCTATGAGCACATTCTTTTTATACCCTGTGATATATTTTCGGCAAAGGAGCTTCCGGACTTAAAAAGTCTGATGGAAGGGCATATGGCACCGGAATTGGTCTGTAAAGGGGCAAAATACCCGGAAAAAGATCATATGTATTCTTATCTGACGCTGGCGCTGTTGTGTGAGCAGACGCCGGATGCAGAGACGATCACGGCTGTCGAGCATTACCGTTATGAGAAGAATTATCTTTTTACCATTCGCGGTTATACGGAAGGGCATCTGGTTTTGATGGATCTGTCCGAAGGGAAAGCGTATACCAACAAGGCGGGCAGACATCTGAAAGATTTTTACGAGCGTATATTTCGCGGGACTTCCGCTGAAATATAAATATCCAAAAAAGAGGGAGATAGAACTATGAATGCAGCATTGATTCTCATCATCAGTCTTGTGGTTCTGTTTTGCGGCTATGTCTTCTACGGCAAATGGCTTGCGCAGCAGTGGGGTGTAGACCCAAGCAAGACAACACCTGCGCACGAGATGGAAGATGGTGTGGACTATGTACCGGCAAAGACTCCGGTGCTGATGGGACACCACTTTTCATCGATCGCAGGCGCAGGCCCGATCAACGGCCCGATCCAGGCAGCCATCTTCGGATGGATCCCGGTACTTCTGTGGGTACTGATCGGCGGTATCTTTTTCGGAGGCGTGCACGATTACGGTGCATTGTTTGCTTCCATCCGTCACCAGGGACAGTCCGTCGGTGAAGTCATCGAGGACGCTATGGGCAATCTGGCAAAGAAGATCTTTATCGTATTTGCGTACCTGACCCTGCTCCTGGTTGTAGCAGCGTTCAGCTCGATCGTTGCCAGTACGTTCGGCAGCACCACATCGGCAGGCGCAGCAGTAGAGGGCGCGGCACTTCTGGCACACCAGCAGACGGCCATGATCTCGATCCTGTTCATCCTGCTGGCAATTGTTTTCGGTTTTATGGTGTATCGTAAAAAGATGCCCATCGGTCCGGCTTCCGTGATCGGTGTGGTCGGCATCGTAGCCATCGTGGCCATCGGTATGAACTGGTGCCCGATCAGCATTTCCTACAACGCGTGGATGTGGATCCTGGCGCTGTATATCCTGATCGCATCCGTTACACCGGTTTGGATCCTGTTGCAGCCGCGTGACTATTTGAGCTCGTTCCTGCTGTATTTTATGATCGCGGTAGCCGTGATCGCCGTGATCGGTGCTTCGCTGGTAGGGCAGGGCAACCTGGACATTCCGGCATTTTCCGGCTGGCAGATCAGCGGCTCCAACGGTCTGTTTGCTTCCGGCAGCCTGTTCCCGGCATTGTTTGTAACCATCGCCTGCGGTGCGATTTCCGGTTTCCATTCACTGGTATCCTCCGGAACCACTTCCAAGCAGATCGATAATGAAGCAAATGCGCGTCCGGTTGCTTACGGTTCCATGCTGAT
The DNA here is from genome assembly GCA_946403625.1 of uncultured Lachnospiraceae bacterium. Lineage (GTDB taxonomy): Bacteria > Bacillota > Clostridia > Lachnospirales > Lachnospiraceae > NK4A136. The sequence continues at coordinate 8,870 of CAMJAP010000052.1, read as the reverse complement.
CGAGTGTGTGGTTGCCGTGATCTCACTGTGTGCAGTCGGCTTCGTATGGAAGACGGTAAATGTAGACAAGGAAGCTCTGGCAGCCACCGGTCTGACCAGCCCGACCGCAGTATTTGCCGGCGGTATCTCGCAGATGATCGGAACTTTTGCCGGTGCAGACAGCCCGATCGTAGGCATCATTTACAGTATGTTCGTTCTGGCAGTTTCGGTATTCTGCCTGACTTCTCTGGATACGGCGACCAGACTGGCAAGATATATGTTCCAGGAATTCTGGCTGGCACCGGAAGAGACAGTAAAGGATGTGACCGGCACCAAGAAGATCCTGTGCAATCCGTACTTTGCGACCATCATCACCGTAGTTCTCGGCGTAGGCCTCGGTATGACCGGTTATGCAAAGATCTGGCCGCTCTTTGGTGCAGCAAACCAGTTGCTGGCAGCAGTAGGTCTGTTGGCAGTCTGCACCTGGCTTGGCAAAGTGGGAAGAAACAACAAGATGTTTTATGTACCGATGGTATTTATGCTGATTGTGACCATCTGCTCCCTGCTCCAGACGATCATGGGCAAGATCACTGCGATCTCCGCCGGCGGCGCAGATGTCTGGACCTACATCCAGGCAATCCTTGCAATACTGCTGGTGGTACTGGCTCTGGTACTTGCGGTATACTCTTTCGCCAACCTGGCAAAGCAGAGTAAAGAAAAGAAAGCAAAAGCGTAAGCGGATTTTTAAAACGAACGAAAAGGCAGCTCAACGATTTGGGCTGCCTTTTTTGTTTGAGGCTTGCGGGACATCGGCTCCGGGAAATAATAGTTTTAATTGCATCGAAAAACTGTTATAATCAAAAATCTGAGTGTGTGGAAAGAAAAATGTCAAAGAGCTCCGGCCCTATGACAATATGACGGAGGTAAAAAAATGCAGTACAAAAAGAGTAATCTGCCGGAAGAGGTAAAGGTATACCTAAGGGAGATCATTAGGAGCGAAGTATTGACGGATGCTTTTTATGATTGCGATATTGAGATATATGATGAGGATCAGGTGCAGGAATTTGAGGAAGATGAAGAATTGCTGTTAGAGCTGACGGGGCCCGGAGAATTCACCTACAAGAGTATAAAACCGTTTGCCGGAGATGGCTCCGGTGCATTATGGGTGGTGATCGATGACAGTCGGATCGGGTATATCGGAACTGAGGGTGAGTGCGGGATCGTAGCCAGAAATATCCACGAATTTATGAATATTGCTTCCGCGTGGGGAGGATATCTTGCGGATTATTGGCACGAGGAGGTATTGGCAAGCCGGGAGGCGTTTTACAATACGATGAATGATCCGGAAAGATTAGAGGATTATGACGGCTGGAAAGAACAGGAAAAGGTGTTTAAAAAATTCCGGGAAAAACACGGATTTACCAAGGAAATCTATGAGATGGCAGTGGCAGGTATCACCGTGACTCCGTTTTTTATCATTAAGGCGACCGACGATGAATATGTCGATACGAATGCTTTGATATCGAATCAGGACGGACAGGAGTCCCTGGAAAAACTGATCAAGCGACTTGAGAGTAAGTGAGTGCGGGATCGGATCTTGTTGTGTAAATAAAAAAGAAAGTAGAAGGATGGGTATGAGATTCAAGGGAAGTATTGTGATCGGAGATCCGAGTTATTTTATGAAATCGGATGAGGATTGGCAAAAATGCGAATACGGGGAGCGGATGGATCTGCTCGGATTCACAGATTTTATGTGCATTGATTTTGAGGAAGATGCCCAGGGTGTTAAGGAAGAAGGCAGCGGACAGCTGCTTGGAGGGATCAGTGTGGATTCCGGACGCGTTGTGGTCGTGTATCTGGAGGAACTGAAGGCGTATAGAGAGGATTACGAAAAAGCATTTTACAGCAAAACCAATCGCGCGATCATACCGGATTTTGACGGAGAAGTATCCTCTGAGGAAGTGGAAGATAATGAAGACGATACTTACCTGAGTGTTTACGGAACCGGGAATATCAATTTTCGATCCATGTATGTTCCGAAAAAAGAATTATATACGCTGCATAATTCGTAATTGTAACACTTGCTAAAAAACAGTTGACAGAAAGTATGTCGGTTTGTATAATTTTGAAAATGTAAGAAGAACTGAAAACTACGAAAGGAGGTAACCGAAATGTTTATTCGCTTAAGAAAGTGTAACAAAAATCTGAATAACAATAATCGTACCTCCTGGAGATGTGTGTGAGAGCGGGATCGTTTCCGAACAATCGGTTTGTTTGTGTGAAAAGATCGATCAATAATGCTGTTGAACCCTGATACCGGAAGGTTTCAGGGTTTTTTTGTACCGTAAAACACGCTCCGGGAGGTCTGTGGAATTATAGCGAGTCTGTAAAAGCAGGCTTCGTGGGGAGGAGGTAACACCCTATGTACGAAAATGAGATACGAAAAGAAAAATATATTTTGCTGATCGCTTATAACGGAGCGGAAGAAGAAGCAGATGCATCTTTGGATGAACTGTCGGAACTGTTGGATACCGCAAACGGGATCACTGTAGGACGCATGAAGCAAAAGATGCCCAAGCCTGATCCGGCGACCTATATCGGCAGCGGTAAGGCAATGGAGCTTAAGATCAGTATCGTGGCCAGAGATGCGGACGGAGTTATCTGTGACGATGAGCTGACACCGGCACAGATGCGCAATTTATCTGACCTTTTGGATACGAAGGTGATCGACCGTACCATGCTGATCCTGGATATCTTTGCGGCGCATGCGCATACCAGCGAAGGTAAATTGCAGGTGGAGATGGCACAACTCAAATACCGTTCCACACACCTGATCGGCGCCGGTAAAGCGATGTCCCGACTGGGCGGTGGTATCGGTACCAGAGGACCGGGTGAGACCAAGCTGGAGACGGACCGACGAGTGATCGGCAAACGCATTGCCAGATTGTCTGCGGAAATTAAGGAAATGCAGCGGGTGCGCACCACGACACGCAAGAAACGAATGGGCAATATGACACCGGTGGTTGCGATCGTCGGCTATACCAACGCCGGCAAGTCGACACTGATCAACCGGCTCACGGATTCCACGGTATTATCCGAGGATAAACTGTTTGCAACACTGGATCCGACCACCAGAACATGCGTAATGAAAGGCGGCGCAGAGGTACTGTTTACCGATACGGTCGGCTTTATCAATAAACTGCCGCACCAGCTGGTGGATGCATTCCGATCCACACTGGAGGAAGCAAAATACGCCGATGTGATATTGCATGTGGCCGATGCCTCGGATCCGGAACTGGAGATGCATATGCAGGTGGTGTATAAGACACTGCGGGAGCTGGATGTGACGGGAAAGCCTGTGATCACGGCATTTAACAAGACGGATCTGCTGATGGGAGAGGAGCGCCTGATCGATGTATTTGCGGACACCTGGGTACGGATCTCGGCCAAGACAGGATATAACATCGAAGATCTGCTGGAGACCATCGAGGATACGCTGCAAAAGAGCCGCAAATACGTGGAATGTGTGATCCCGTATTCGGACGGAAAGAAGCTGGATGAGTTCCACCGTTACGGCAAGGTGCTGGCGGAGGAATACTTAGAAGACGGTATCAGTATCAAAGCGTATTTACCGGCAAGCGTCCTGTCTTAACTTAGGAATTGTGGTTTTGCCTATTTCTCGTGCCTTCCCCCCTTTGGGGGGGAAGGTGTCGCGAAGCGACGGATGAGGGGCATAAGAATACACAGGGGGATTTAGAAAAGTACCATGAAACAACAAAGTAACAAAGAACACAATCACGAACATAAAAAAGAACATAAGATTTCAAAACAATTTTTGCAGAGCCTGAAAGCCAATGGCATCGAAGAAAAAGATCTGCTGTATTTCAGTCCGGTGGATCTGTCCTTTTCCGGCGAGTATATCTCGGGGATCGTATTTCTGACCGCAGCACTACTGGGCATCTGCACATGCACTCTGCCGGAGGATCACATCTTTTATTTCCGCGGTACGCAAAATCACGGTGCCGAATCGGAAGAGGGAGGTGGCGAGCCGGTTGTGCATCTGTATGATCTGCAGAAATTACAAAACATCAAACTGCAGCGCTACATCGGCTCCAATGTGCTGAGTGCGGAATACGACGGCGAAATGACGGAATTGGCGGCGTTTACCAATACGCATATGGAGACCATGCAGTTTCTGGCGCGTCAGGCAAGGCATGTGCGGGACGGACAGGTGGTGGAAGAAGAAGTCCAGCAGAAGGAAGAGGAAGACGAGGAATCGTTGTACTGCCCCATCTGCGGGACCATGTATCCGGATAAGGAGAAAAAAGTCTGCCCGAAGTGTACGAACAAGCGCACCATCTTCGGCAGAACTTTAAAATACTTTTTCCGATACAAAGCCTGGATCGCACTGCTGTTTCTGTGCTATGTGTTGTCCGCCGTGATCAGCGTGGCGTGGCCGTACTTAAGCGGTACGATGCTCTATGATCATGTGCTGGCAAAGAACGAAGACTTCCTTACCAAGTACGGTTTGAGCGGACAGTTTACTTTAGCGCTGGGATTGCTGGTGCTGATGATGTTCGGCTGCCGTCTGATCAGTCATCTGACCAATGCGATCCAGATGGCGATCATGGCAAAGGTGGCGACCTCCACGGTACGGGATATCAAGACGGATATCTTCTCGGCTATGAGCCGGCTGTCCTTAAACTTCTTTACCAGCAAGCAGACCGGCGGTCTGATGACGCGCGTGGTCAGCGATGCGGAGAGAGTAACGGAATTCTTTATCGACGGTCTGCCTTCGGTATTTATCCAGGGCCTGACCATCATCGTGACCTTTGTAGTAATGTACCGGCTCAACTGGCAGATGGCGCTGATCGCGTGCATCCTGTTGCCGCTGCTGGTGTTTATGACCGTCAAATTACGACCGGGTCTGTGGAATCTTTCCGGCAAGCGGCACCGTGCGGAAAAGGCGGTGACCTCCAAGGCAAATGACAACCTGACCGGAGCACGAGTGGTAAAGGCCTTTGGGCAGCAGGAAAAAGAGATCGAACGATTTGAAAAGCCCAACCGCAAACTGTGTGAGGCCGAGATCGACATCGTAAAACTGCGTAACCGCTTTACCATCCTGTACAACCTGGTGCAGGAGATCTCCAGCATCTGGATCTGGATCGTCGGCGTCTTCTTTGTCTTAAAGACCGAGCAGATGGAACTGGGTGTGCTGCTGACCTTTGTCGGCTATGTGGCACAGCTGAACGGACCGATGAACTTTTTCTCCAGAGTGTTCCGTATGTGGGCCGAGAGCATCAATTCCGCACAGCGCTTGTTTGAGATCATCGATTCCATACCGGATGTGCAGGAAAGCGAAAAGCCCGTGCATATGAAAGTTTGTCGCGGCGAGATCGAACTGGACCATGTGACCTTCGGCTACTCCTTAAGCAAACCGGTATTGCGGGACATCAATTTGAAAGTAAAAGAAGGCGAACTGCTGGGCATCGTGGGACGCTCCGGCGCCGGCAAATCCACACTGGTAAATGTCATCTCCAGACTCTACGATGTGCAGGAAGGCAGCATCCGTATTGACGGCGTCGATGTGAAAGACCTGGCGTTAAAAGACCTGCGCAGCAATGTGGCGATGGTATCGCAGGATACTTACATCTTTATGGGAAGTGTGGCAAAGAACATTGCCTACGGCCGGGAGGATGCCACCCACGGGGATATCGTACGGTCGGCCAAGCTGGCCAGCGCCCACGATTTTATCTCGCGTATGCCGGACGGTTACGATACCGTGATCGGTGCTTCGGGCAAAGACTTATCCGGCGGCGAAAAACAGCGAGTCTCCATTGCAAGAGCGATCATGGCGGATCCGAAGATCCTGATCCTTGACGAAGCAACCGCCAGCGTGGATACGGCAACGGAAAAGGCGATACAGAATTCGCTGAAGTATCTGACCAAGGGCAGAACGACTTTATCCATAGCACACCGCTTATCAACGCTGCGGGATGCGGACCGGCTGATCGTGATCGAGAAAGGCCGCATCGTGGAAGAAGGAACCCACGAAGAACTGGACCGCATCGAAGACGGTATCTATCATAAGCTTTCCAGGCTGCAGGTGAAAAAGCCGGAAGCTGCAAACAGTGAGGGGGAAGAAATGGAAAACATGCAGGAAAACGAGATCAACTATTATGAAAAAGAAGCAGAGCAGATGACGGAGCTCAATATGCTGACGGCGGAGGATCACTTCGAACGCACCGAAGGCGGCTTTGTCAATCTGACCACCAAAGGAAAGACCTACCGGGGCGTGAAGGTGGTGCGGCTCTTCCCGTTTACGGATGCGGAGAAATACATCTCCATTCGTGAAGGCGATGAAAAGGGCAAGGAGATCGGCATCATCGAAGATCTGAACGCATTGCCGGAAGAGACGGTGGCGATCTTAAAAGAGCAGTTGTCACTCAACTACTTTACACCGGTGATCCAAAAGATCTACGACATCAAGGACGAGTATGGATACGCCTACTTCCATGTACTTACGGACAAGGGCGAGTGCCGCTTTGCCATCAATATGGCATCCAATGCGGTGACGAAACTTTCCGATGACCGGCTCATCATATCCGATCTGGACGAAAACCGTTTCGAAGTACGCGATGTGAATGCGCTGACCATGAAAGAAAAGCGCAAGCTGGATCTGTTCCTGTAAATTAGCGAGGTAACGACAGTGATACTGAAATATACAATACCAAAAAAAGTAGAAGAAAAGATCACGCTCTCGGGGGAGGAGCGGATCTACTACGCGGTGCCGTACGATATCGGAAAAGATGCGATGTTTCTCACGGAATCCTATCTGGTGGTGACGACATTGCGCATCCTGATCCTCTGTAAAGGCGAGATCGAAGCCGAATACAAGATCAAAGACTGTACCTCCGCCAAGGCACTGCCCCGTGTAGGCGGCGGACTGCTCACCGTAACCCATAAGGGCGTCGATAAGATCCTGGTGCATTATTCGGCAAAGCATCTGAGCCGTTACGCTTATGTGACGCGAGGGATCAACATACTAATCTCCGGACGATTTGAAGAAGCGGAGAGCAAGGAATATGAAAAAACATGTCCGATCTGCGGACGTGCGATCCCGGGAACGAAGACGTGTCCGAAATGCTCCGGGGAAGGCGGATTCCTAAAGTCCTTCCTTCGTATGGCAGCACCATATAAAAAGGAGTTCTTCGGCATTTTTATCCTGATGATCTTAGCGGCGGTCACCACGCTGTTAAATCCGGAACTCCAGAAACGCCTGATCAACGATGTATTAAAAAACAACGGCGGTATGCGGAAAGCATTGATGTTTTTAGCAGGCATGTTTTCCTTAAGTGTGGGCATCGTGATCGTCAATATTTTAAAGAGCAATGCTTCGGCAAGACTGGGGGCAAGGATTGCTGCGGATCTGCGCAGCCAGCTGTTTAAGAAGTATCAGGAACTGCCGATCAGCTTTATCAATGACCGCAGACCGGGTGAGTTGTTAAACCGGATCACCGGAGATACCACCTTCATCCGCGGATTTATGGAAGATGTATTCTGCAACCTGTTTGCGGTGCTGTTCATCTTTGTCTGGGATGTCATCTTTATGCTGATGCTGAATGCAAAACTGGCGCTGATCACCTTTGCGTTTGTACCGGTGGCGGTGATGCTGACCATGCTTTTCCGCAAGACGGTATCCCGGATCTTCCGACTGCAGTTTCGAAAGAACGACGATGTGGCCAGCGATCTGCAGGATGTGCTTTCCGGTATGCGTGTGGTGAAATCCTACGGAAAAGAAAAGGAAGAATCGGAACGATTTAAAGCGTTGTCCTTTGCTTATGCAAAGATCAATTGCCGCAACGAAACTTTCTGGGCATTTTTCTCACCGCTCTTACAGATGATCATGGGCTTTGGTGTGCTGGCCGTCGTGTATTTCGGCGGACTGGATGTGCTGGGGGATAAGATGTCTGCCGGCGAACTGTATCAGTTTGTGACCTATACGCAGCTGCTGTTCCAGTACATCGGCTGGCTGAACCGTCTGCCGCTGGAACTGGCGCGCTTGTCGGCAAGTCTCGAGCGTATCAACGATATCCTGACGCAGGAAGTGGCGCAGGAAGATGAAAATGTCGTAAAGGATATCCGTATCAACGGCGAGATCACTTTTGATCATGCGACCTTTGGCTACAAGTCTTATCAGCCCGTACTGGAGGATCTGAGCGTGACAGTGAAGCCGGGCGAGATGATCGGTATCGTCGGCGCTTCGGGAGCCGGCAAATCAACATTGATCAATCTGCTGATGGGACTTTATGAAGTGGATGACGGACGGCTGCTGATCGACGGTGTGGATGCGTCGCAGATCCGCCGGAAGAATTACCATTCCCAGATCGGCGTGGTGCTGCAGGAGACCTTCCTGTTCTCGGGAACGATACTGGATAACATCCGCTTCGCCAAGCCGGAAGCATCGTATGAAGAGATCATCCGTGCGGCCAAGATGGCGAACGCGCATGATTTCATCAGCAATACACCGAACGGCTACAACACCTATGTCGGTGAAAAAGGATATTCGTTATCCGGCGGAGAACGCCAGCGTATTGCCATCGCAAGAGCGATTCTTACGGATCCGCGACTGCTGATCCTGGATGAGGCAACGGCGAGCCTGGATACGGAGAGTGAGTTTATGATACAGAAGGCGCTGAACCGTCTGACCGGCGGGAAGACGACCTTTGCGATCGCGCATCGTTTGTCGACACTGAAAAATGCAGACCGGATCATGGTCATCGACAAACGCCATGTGGCCGAGATCGGATCACATGAGGAACTGATGGAGAAGAAAGGAATCTATTACAATCTCCAGATGGCGCAGAACGCATCGTAATACAGACCCTCCC
>CAMJAP010000051.1 GCA_946403625.1 uncultured Lachnospiraceae bacterium | reverse complement strand
ATCGACCCGACGACCATTCCGCTGGATGATAAGGGCGTAATGAGCCTGTTCCAGAGTACGGAGGCACTGGGCATCACGCCGGCGGATATCGGCGGTACACCGCTGGGAGCACTGGGTATCCCGGAATTCGGTACGGACTTTGCTATGCAGATGCTTATCGATGCGCAGCCGACATCCTTCTCGGATCTGGTGCGTATCGCCGGTCTGTCGCATGGTACGGACGTGTGGCTGGGCAATGCAAAAGACCTGATCCTGTCCGGTATTGCGACTATTTCTACTGCCATTTGTACGCGAGACGATATCATGTTGTATCTGATCCAGATGGGCGTGGAGAGTTCCTTATCGTTTACGATCATGGAAGCCGTTCGTAAAGGTAAGGGCCTGAAGCCGGAGTGGGAAGAAGCGATGCGTGCGCAGAATGTTCCGGAATGGTACATTGAATCTTGTAAAAAGATCAAGTACATGTTCCCGAAGGCGCATGCAGCGGCATATGTTATGATGGCATGGCGTATTGCATATTGTAAGATCAATTATCCGCTGGCGTATTACTGTGCGTATTTCTCCATTCGTGCATCGGCCTTTTCCTACGAGCTGATGTGTCTTGGTAAGGCGCGACTGGAAGAGCATATGAACCGTATCGCCAAGATGATCGAGACGAAGGATAAAGAACTGACGCCGAAGGATGAGACGCAGTACAAGGATATGCGTATCGTACAGGAAATGTATGCGCGCGGTTTCGAATTTACGACCATCGATCTGTACACGGCGCAGGCAAATTATTTCCAGATCGTAGACGGAAAGATCATGCCGTCCTTTACCGCCATCGACGGTTTGGGCGATAAGAACGCCGAGTTGATCGAAGATGAAGCGCGGAAGGGCAAGTTCCTGAGTAAGCAGGATTTTGCGCAGCGTACCAAGACCAGCCAGACGATCGTGGAGACGATGGAACGGCTCGGCATTCTCGGCAATATGACCGAGACCAACCAGATCAGTCTGTTTGACCTGATGGATTCCTAAGTCAAGTGCAGGGGACGATAACAGTTGCTTATGAGAAAGGATAACAGAATGAGTGCTACAGTGTACCTGAGAAAAGGTGAAGGCCGTACCATCAAAGCCGGCGGCGCATGGGTCTATGACAATGAGATCGACCGGATTGACGGGGCATATACGAATGGGGATGTCGTTGCGCTTTGCGATTTTGACGGCTATCCCATGGGCTGGGGCTTTTTGAATATGCATTCCAAGATCTCATTTCGTCTGCTTTCCCGAAAGAAAGACGCGGTGATCGATGAAGCGTTTATCGCGCAGCGCGTGCGGGATGCATGGAATTATCGTAAGGAAGTGATCGATACCTCCAGCTGCCGTATTATTTTTGGCGAAGCAGATTTTCTACCGGGCATCGTGGTGGATAAGTTTTCCGATGTGCTGGTGGTGGAATCGCTGGCGCTGGGCATTGATCAATGGAAAATGGTGATCGTGGATGCGCTGAAAAAAGTGCTGGCGGAAGACGGCATTTCAATCCGAGGTGTGTACGAGCGCAGTGATGCCAAGGTGCGGCAGAAGGAAGGTATGGAGCCGGCCAAAGGTTTCTTAGGTGCGGAATTTGATACCAAGGTAGAGATCGTGGAGAACGGTGTGCGTTATTTTGTGGATGTCAAGGACGGACAGAAGACCGGCTTCTTCCTGGACCAGAAGAATAACCGTGCGGCGATCCATAAACTCTGTAAGAATAAGAAGGTGCTGGACTGCTTTACCCACACCGGATCCTTTGCTTTAAATGCGGGAATCGCCGGTGCATCGAGTGTACTGGGAGTAGACGCCTCGGATCTGGCGGTGCATCAGGCAACGGAAAATGCGGCATTGAACGGGCTTTCCGATCGGGTGACCTTCCAATGTGCGGATGTCTTTGATCTGCTTCCGGAACTGGAGCGGAAAGGGGAACTCTATGATGTGGTGATCCTGGATCCGCCGGCATTCACCAAATCCAGAGCATCGATCAAGCAGGCGGTAAAGGGGTATCGCGAGATCAACCTGCGCGGCCTGAAGCTGGTCAAGAACGGCGGTTATCTGTGTACCTGTACCTGCTCGCACTTTATGGATCCCGATCTGTTTGCCAAGACGATACGTGAAGCAGCCACCGGAGCGCACAAGCGTCTGCGCCAGGTGGAGTTTCGTACCCAGGCGGCAGACCATCCCATCCTTTGGGCCGCGGACAGCAGTTATTACCTTAAATTCTATATCTTCCAGGTTGTGGAGGAGAGGTAATAAGAAAATATAAAAAATTGTGAAAATACACAGTTGTTTGATAAAAATGACTGTGTTTTTTGTATATTTTTCTTGACAATGTGTATACAATCAGCCATCATGGATGTAAAGATTCGTGCATTTCCCGATCGTATCAGAATAGGAGGGCAGGCTCGTGTTCAAGAAAGATAATTCCAGAGAAATCGAGATCATTCAGGCAAATCTGACGACTTTTGTGGAGGCGACAAAGGTCAATGTGGTGACGCTTTCCGATGCCATTAATGATTTGTCGGAGAGTGTCTATGCCAATGTAAAGGGCAATGAGCAGATCGCACAGAGTGCAAACAGCGTAGCGCAAAAGACAGCGGAACAGCTGGAATTGGTGAAGGACAATCTGGAGCTGATCGAGGAAAACAATGTCAGTATGCAGAATATTGATGTGGTGCTGCAGGATATCAAAACCAACCTGGATGAAACCGTAAACGAAAGCAATACCGGTATTCAGAGCATCGAACAGCTGGATGCGGATCTGATGGCGATGAAGAAGGAATTGGACCGTATCAACGGTATTCTTTCGAAGTTTAACAGTGAGATCGCCAGGATCAGTGAGGTCGGCGATTTTATCATTGATGTGGTGGACCAGTTAAGCCTACTGGCATTAAATGCGTCCATCGAGGCAGCGCGCGCCGGAGAAGCCGGCAGGGGATTTTCGGTTGTGGCCAATGAGATGAACAGTATGTCTGCCAAGACCAGAGAAGGTATGGATACCATCAGCGGAATCCTCTCCGAGATCACGGATTCCAGCCGTATGGTGAATGAGAGCATAGAAACATGTACGAACACCTACAACAGCAGCAACGAGACCTTTAAATCGGTAAGCGGATCGTTCCATACCATCAGCGACAGTTCCCACGAGATCTACAATAAGCTGAAGGATATTTCCGGACAGTTCAATGTGATGACGGGCAATTCCGACAAGTCCAAGGCGAAAGCGGAGCAGCTGTTTGAGACCGCCGAAGCCATCAGCGATAATACCCATGAGATCGCCGGAGTATCGGAACAGGTGGCTGCCGAATCGGCCAAGATCGGCAAGAATACGGACAATCTGGACAATATGCTGGTCGGCATCCGAAATATGCTCAAGCAGTATAATACGGCGATCGTTCCGACCAACAAACGCAGTTCCGGCAAGATCCAGATCCTGTGCATGAGTATGCTGGATAATGATTTCTGGTACAGTGTGCGTAAAGGCGTGCTGTATGCCAAGAAGGAGCTGGAAGAGTATAATGCGGTGGTGGAGTATGTTCCGCTGCTTCCGGGAGAGTATTCCTTGAATTCCCTGGATGATCTGGTGATCAATGCCGTGAAATACGCGATCGACCGGAAGTTTGACGGAATCGTATTCCCGGGCTTTTTGGGCGGTGCGACCAGATACTTTAAGGAAGCGGCTTCCAAAGGCATCAAGCTGATGGCGTATAACTGTGATTGCGCGAAAGAGATCCCGAGGATCGCCTGCCTGCGTCCGGACCCGATGGATCCTGGAATCTTCGGTGCAAAGGCGGCAGAGCAAAAGACCGGAGGACGCGGCAGTGTCCTGATGCTGACCGGCGACAAATCGGTCGGTGTAAACATTGAACGCAGCGAAGGCTTTAAGGGACAGCTGAAGAGTTATAAGGGCATGAAGGTATGCGCGGAACTGACCGTACCCGATAACGGGGATCAGGTTTATAAGATCGCCAAAGAAGGGCTGAGCAAATATCCGGAAGCCAATGTGGTCTTTCTGACCAACGGATTCCCGATCGCCGTGGCCAAGGCCATCAAGGACAGCGGACGAAAAGGAAAGACCTCGCTCATTTGTTTTGACCACAATCAGGAGATCTTTTCCGAGATCAAATCCGGCGTGATCAGTGCGGCCATCGGACAGGATGCATTCGGGCAGGGGCACGATCCGGTGATCTGGCTGTATAATCACATTGTAGCCGGCGAAAAACTGGAGGAGTTCATACCGTGCAAACTTTCCGTTGTGGACAATTCCAATGTGGACAGCCTGATCGAAGTATAGTGAGTTATGACAATCGGTAAAACAGGCAGCCTTGCGGCTGTCTGTTTTTGCGTTGCGGAAAAGTTACGCTTGGTAGGAAGGCGCATCTAATGGTATAATATGAATTTAAGTGCATCGGTAAACGATGCGAAAATATCGAATATCCGGAGGAAGGCAAGTGCTTTGGTTTGTAAGACATGGGGAAACTGTGTGGAATGTGGAAAATAAGATCTGCGGAGCGACGGACAGCCCGCTGACCGAGTTGGGACACCGACAGGCGATACAGACAGCGGAGAAGATCAAAGAGATGGGGATCAAAGCCGATAAGATCCTGTATTCACCGTTGTCCAGAGCGAAGGATACGGCGGCGCATATCGCGGAGATCTGCGGGATCCCTCTGCAGGAGGAGCCCAGGTTGTTTGAACAGAATTTCGGCAAGTACGAATCAACACCGAGGAACGGAGCAGAATTTCTGGATGCCAAGCGGCAGTTTTTGAATCGCTATGACGGCGGGGAATCCATGTTTCAGCTGGCACAGCGCATTTACAATCTGCTGGATGAGTTGAAAGCAGACGGCGGAGACTATATCCTGGTGGCGCATAACGGGATCGCGCGGGTGGTGCAGTCCTATTTCTATGAGATGACCAATGAAGAATATGCATCGTTCGGGATCCGTAACTGTGAGATCCGCGAGTATCGCTTTGCGGATGAAAAATAAGAAAAGAAAAAGCAGGGAATGATTATGAAAAAGAGATTAGTGATACTGATGATGATCGGTAGTATGTTTGCGGCAACGGCATGCGGTGAGCAGGTAGGCGACAGAGGAACGGTGAAAGACGCCGTAGAAGCAGAGAAACCAACGGAAACCACCGAAGCATCCGGGGAAAACGTGCGTGATGAAGTGGCCGAGGCCAAAGAGGAAGAAGCGGCATTACAACCGACCGTAGCGGATGACGGAACATGGCAATCCGAAGGTCTGGTATTTACGACCGTGGATATCGATGGCAATGCGGTATCGGAGAGCATCATCAAGGATTCCAAAGTGGTGCTTGTCAATCTCTGGGAGCCGTGGTGCGGACCGTGCGTTCGGGAAATTCCGGATCTGGAGAAACTCTATGAGAACTATAAGGATCAGGGATTGCTGATCCTGGGGGTATATACCACGTTTGAGATGGATGCGGATGCCAAAGAGATCATGACATCTTCGGGCGTGACCTATCCGATCCTGAAAGCAGATCAGAATCTGTATTCGTATGAACAGGACTATGTACCTGCAACCTTTTTGTTTGACGGCAACGGAAAGTTATTGGAGAGTGAACCGATTGCCGGAGCGCAGTCTTACGAGCAATGGGAAAGCGTTGTTTTGAAGTATCTGTCGGAATAAGGAGTTCGATTATGCGGAGAATCGGTACGATCATCTGCTTTGGAATATCGTTTCTGCTGATCGCTTTGGGGATCTTGGATCATCAGTTTCAGGCGGTCCTGGCCAAGGCTGCCAAAGTATGTCTGGAGTGTATCGGGATTGGATAAGAAGAAAAGGATCGTCATACAATCGATCGCAACCCTGTTGCAGAATGCAAATCTGAAGGGCTTTTTCACGGGGAAGATCTATACCGGGCAAAGCAAAGGAGTCTGCGTACCGGGGCTTAATTGCTATTCCTGTCCCGGCGCGATCGGCGCATGCCCTTTGGGATCGCTGCAGAATGCATTGTCGGCTTATAAGTTTAAACTGCCGTACTATGTTGTGGGGCTGCTGTTGTTTTTCGGAACACTGCTGGGAAGACTGATCTGCGGATTTTTATGTCCCTTCGGTTTTCTGCAGGATCTGCTTCATCGGATCCCGTTTCCGGTAAAACTAAAACACTTCCGTTTGGATAAATATCTGCGTTATTTGAAATACATCCTGTTGGTAGTTCTCGTGATCGTTTTGCCGATCTGCGTGAAAATGACGCCGTTCTTTTGCAAATATCTGTGTCCTTCCGGAACGCTGGCCGGCATATTACTATCCTTTCGCAACAGTGCGTTGTTTCAGGCCTACGGAAAACTGTTTACCTGGAAAGTCATTGTTCTGGCGGTGATCCTTGTGGCCGGCGTTATGATCGCCAGACCGTTTTGCAAATATCTGTGTCCCTTGGGCGCCATCTACGGACCGTTGAATAAAGTGTCCCTGTATCGTATGGAATGTGATGCGAGCAAATGCATCTCTTGCGGAAAATGCAGCGCGGTCTGCGAAATGTGTGTGGATCCCACGAAGGATGCCAACAGCGCGGAATGCATTCGGTGCTTACAATGCGTACACGAATGCCCGACAAAGGCATTGCGCGCCGGCATAAAGAGCAAACCGGAAACATCAAAGCCTTCCCACGAAGGGGAGAAGGTGCCCGAAGGGCGGATGCGGGGAAAGGATTGAAACAGATTATGACAGACGCTCAAAAAGAATGGATACGCGCACGGGATCTGCTGGTGGATGCCGTCGTGCGCCTGGGTTTCCCGGAAGAACTGGGAGAGCAGGTAGCAAAGATGCTGGGCAGCCCGAAGGCAATGGAACGGATGCGCGCATATCTGTATAACGTAAAACCGAAGACGGCAGAACTGATCGTAGACGAGGCATTGGCAATCTGCAGTGACATCGAACGCTGGCGGGACAAAAAAGCAGCGGAAGAGGCCAATATGCGATATAACGAGATCTTATATTACGGCCTGGGAAACGACGACGATGAATAAAGACCGTACCCCCTTGCCTTCCCCTTGAGGGGAAGGTGTCGCGAAGCGACGGATGAGGTGTTAAACCATACAGTTGCCCGCAGGCCAAACGAGGTGTTTCGACAGTATAGAAAGTGAAAGAGAATTATCTATGGACAAGCATCAGAAAAAATACATAAACTACCGAAAGCAATCGGCGATCGATAATAAGCAAATGAAAGATCTGTGCAGTGCAGATCCGTTTGCGATATCCTGGATCCGTGAAGAATACGATGTGGTGGAGCCGTATTTTTCGGACAAATCTTTAAATAACTACAAGCAGGTGGCCAAGGCGGCATTGCGCGGCGTACTTCGTGAAAAAGACTGGCGCAATAAAGCGGTGGAGGCACTGGAACAGACGAAGAACCGTATGATCCTTTCGGTGGCGGAAAAGTTAGAGACGATACAGGTGCAGCTGGTGGTCGGCAAATCGGGCGTGAAGAAGCGCCTGACCACCAAGATGATCCCGACCTTTGAAGACCAGATCGTGAACCGGAAGTTTTTTGATGAAGACCGCGTCTGCGCATGGTCCGGTGAAAACTCCTTTATGAAGGCATTCTGCAGGGACTTTACCAAAATGGATCCGCGGCTTGCCGTCATCAAAAACGGATTAAAGTCCAGAGAATACCGTGGCGTGATCATTGAATTTCTGCAAAAGCATCGTATCAATGTGATCGGCTATCTGCAGAATGAGATCTGCAAACATTTCACGCTGGAGTGTGCCTTAGATCATCTGAAACAGAATAAAAAACTGCAGCTGGAAAAGTATATCACGGAACGGGAAGAGAAGCGACGCAGTGTACGGAAACATCTGCTGGAACGCATCCCGGATTCCTATGTGGATCTGTATCCGGATGCGCGGCTTTTGAAGAGAAGATTTATCATTCATTACGGACCGACCAATTCCGGAAAGACGCACGATTCGCTGGAGCGGCTCAAGCAGGCAGATCACGGTCTGTATGCCGGACCGTTGCGACTGCTGGCCTATGAGATCTATGACCGTCTGAATCGCGGCGGTGTCTATTGCAGTATGCGTACCGGGGAAGAACGGATCGATGTGCCCGGTTATACGGTGATGTCATCGACGGTTGAGATGGTCAATGTGAGCGAGGAATATGATATCGCAGTGATCGATGAAGCACAGCTGGTAGCCGATCCTTTGCGCGGCGGTGCGTGGACCAGAGCCATCCTCGGCGTGCGGGCAAAAGAAGTTCATCTGTGCTGTTCGCCGGATGCACTTACGGTGTTGTGCCGTATGATCACGGACTGCGGTGATACTTATCAACTGGTGGAGCATCAGAGAAATACGCCGCTGTTGGTGGATAAGCGCGAATTTGAATTCCCCAAATCGGTGCAACCGCACGATGCGCTGATCGTTTTTTCTCGTAAAATGGTTTATCTGGTGGCTGAAGAACTGCGCGAGCGCGGCTGGTCGGTCAGTATGATCTACGGTGATCTGCCTTACGATGTGCGTCATAAGGAAGCGGCCAAGTTTATCAAAGGAGAAAGCCAGGTGCTGGTATCCACGGATGCGATCGGACTGGGACTGAATCTGCCCATCAAGCGAGTGGTATTCCTAAAGACCGTCAAGTTTGACGGATATTCCATGCGACCGCTTACGGCAGGGGAAGTGAAGCAGATCGGCGGGCGCGCCGGACGTTTCGGCATATACAACGAAGGATATGTATGCGCAGAAGGCGATAACGATTTTATTGCAAATCGTATTTATGCGGACACACCGGAGATCGAGTATGCGACCATCCAGTTTCCGGAGACGATCATTGATATTGATGCACCGATGCTGGATATTCTGCTGCGTTGGAAGGATATCACGGTGAATGCCGGCTATCGCAAAGCGGATATCGAGCGCGAGATCAAGCTGTGTAAGATGCTGGAGCCGGTGGTTCCGAATAAGATGTTCATCTATACCGCGATCACCACACCCTTTGATGAGAAGGAAAAAACATTACTGGATCTGTGGTTTGATATGGTGGTGGCAGAGTATCGGAATGAATCGCTGCTGGAAGAAGTGTTTGAGATCTACAGTGAGAAATTCAGCAAGAAACTGGACAAGCTGGAATTGACCTATCACATCTTTGACCTGCTGTACAATTTCAGCATCAAGTTTAATCATCCGGAATTGTCCGAGCCGATCCTGCGCAAGAAGACGCAGTTATCGGACGAGATCATTTACCGAATGTCTTTGTTTGAAAAGAATAAAAAGCATTCGTCATCGACACGATAAAATAGGCTGTTCGCACGATGATGCCTCTTTTTGCAGGGAATCCGTTGTATTCTTTGAAAAAAGAGAGGAACAGGTGTAGAGTATGGAACGGGATGAGCAAAAAAAGTCCGTGATACCAGTGGTTACAATCATCATTGCAATCGCAATTATGATCATACTTGGCGGGATATTAAATACGCGTTTTCACAGCCGCACGATGATGATCGATACCGAGTATAAAGTATCCGATATTCGATGGGGAGAGGGGTGTGCAACGGAGGCGCACGCTGAGGAGCATCCTACCGGTTTGCACTGCTTTTCGCATCAAGCTGGATACGGCTACTCTTTTTGTAATTTTAATCTTCAGGTGGAAGATGTAGTAATTCCGATTTATTTCGATGCGTTTAAATGTAATTGGTGGGATTATGACAGTTACCGCCTGAAAATATCGAAAGGAGATTCCGATTCCGAGATTGTAGTACAGGTATATAGTGACGGGAACGAATGTAAAAATCTTTCCGCTAAATATAATATCTATGAAGCGGATCGAATCGAGATCGGAATAGGACCTTGATGGAAATATTTGGTGATTTGTATAAACAGGGTGTAGTTTTTCTACACCTTGTTTTTTTTAATTTCCCATATTGACAACACACATGCCTTATTGTATTATTGCAGTAATACAACAACACAATAATACAATTCCATTTTTATATGACGCAAAGAAAGGAGTAGCGAAGATGCCTTGGAATCTGGATTCGGACAGACCGATCTTTCTGCAGATCGTGGAACGGCTGGAATCCGATATCGTTTCCGGAAAATACGCACCCGGTGAGAAATTGCCGGCGGTAAGGGAGCTGGCGGTGGAAGCGGCAGTAAATCCCAATACGATGCAAAAGGCCTGTGGGGAACTGGAACGGATCGGACTGGTGTACAGTCAGCGGACAAGCGGAAGATTTGTCACGGAGGATAAGAAACTGATCGATCAGACGCGAAAAGAACTGGCGAAGAAAACCGTAAAGGAGTTCCTGCAGAGAATGGAAGAACTGGGAATCAGCAGGGACGAGGCGTTGAAACTTTTATAAGGGGAGCAAAGTATGAGCGTTTTATTGGAATGTAAAAACCTAAGCCATAGATACGGCAAGAAGGTTGCTTTGGACGATGTTTCGTTTCAGATGGAAAGCGGAAAGATCGTCGGACTCTTCGGGCCGAACGGCAGCGGAAAGACGACTCTGATCAAAAAGATCGTCGGACTGTTGCAGGATGAAGAACAGGCGATCAAGATTGACGGAGATCCGGTAGGAGAAAAAACGAAGGCGATCGTTTCCTATTCGCCCGACCGACTGGCGTTTGACGGCGAGAGAAAAGTCACGGACCTGTTGGATTTCTATGAACTGATGTATGACGATTTTGACAGAGGACATGCAGAGGAAGCACTTGCCGGACTGGGGATCGATACAGGCGAATATATCGGGAAGATGTCCAAAGGAACCGGGGAAAAAACGCAGATCATATTGGTGATGTCCAGAAACGCAAAGCTCTATGTTCTGGATGAGCCGTTTTCCGGGATCGATCCGGTGGCCAGAGAAACCGTGATCAAGATCATGCTGCAGAATATGCCGGAAGATGCAAGCATTCTGTTATCCACGCATCATATTCAGGAGACGGAGCAGATTCTGGACGAAGCCATCTTTATCAAAGATGGAAAACTGGTCTTTCATAAGAGCGTGGAAAAAGTGCGTGAAGAAAGCGGCAGGTCGCTGAGCGAAGCATATATGGAGGTGTTCCGATGAAGAAAAAACTGATGAAACAGGAGATACGGGAAACCAAGAAATGGATCATGTTGATCTATGCGTGTATTGTGATTATGTCTATCGTAACGATGATCACAGCACTGATCGCGATGAATACGAAATCTGTTACAGCGGAGGAGCTGATGGTGGTTTTTCTGCTCTGCGCGATGATGGGAATCGTAGTCGTAGGTATTGTCATGGCAGGACGGTTTTATGACCTGCTTTTTACGGAAGAAGGGATGATACGGCTTACGCTTCCGGTAAAAAACAGGGCGCATTTACAGACCAATGTGAAACTGGGAATCTTAAGTATTTATCTGGCAATTGTGATATATACCGCGGTCATAGGGATTATGGACAATGGAAATGTTTTTCTGGTGGGCGAATTATATCAGGGTTTGAAAGGCTATTACGAGATGTACCTTACTGACGGTGTCGTCCTGAAAGCATTACTCACAACAATCTGTTCTGTCCTTGCAGGTGCAGTTGTGATCGCAAATTATTACATTACCTTCCTCTTTGCGCTAGCCGTATCACGACGCATTGTTTCCAAACATGGGATTATGCAGAAAAAAGGTGTGATCTTTATTGTCGGTATGGTGTTATTTAACATTCAATTGTTGGTGATTTGGGGGATTACGAAGCTCATCGAAGTGATCGAAGCGGATCTGTCCTGGTATCCGTTACGAAGCTATCGCCCCGTAGGACGACTTTCTTTCATAGATTTTCTGCGATATGATTCGGAGGGAATCTGGATCAAGGATGTCTTATTTGGATTGATCTTTCTGGCGGTCTACGGGATCACGGCACTTGTGATGTACCGGATCTGCAGAAATATTATGGAGCGCAAACTGGAGGTTTGAGTGAGGATTCGACGATGAGTTATCTGGAAGTAAAGCAACTGACAAAAGTATATGGTGTGAATGAAACTCGCGTGATCGCATTGGATCACGTGAGTTTTTCCGTGGAAAAGGGCGAGTTTGTGGCAATCGTGGGTACCAGCGGTTCTGGCAAATCCACATTGCTGTCATTGCTGGGTGGCGTGGATACACCGACCTCCGGCAATGTGTATCTGGAGGGCGAAGATGTATTGGCGCTGAAAGGATCGAAGCGGGCAGAGTTTCGTCGGCGCAAGATCGGTTTTATCTTTCAGGAATATAATCTGATCCCGGTGCTCAATGTGGAGGAGAATATCGAGATCCCGGTACGACTGGACGGCATCCGGTTAAAGCCGGAGCAGATGACGAAACTGTTGATCATGCTGAATATGGAAGAGCGCCGGTATCATCTGCCGGAAGAACTCTCCGGCGGACAGAAACAGCGTGTGGCTATCGGTCGTGCCTACGCACACAAGCCGGCATTGATCCTGGCAGATGAGCCGACCGGAAATTTGGATCACGCTACCAGTGTAGAGATCATGGATCTTTTGCGTTCCTCTGCGCGGAAGTTCGGACAGACACTGATCGTGGTTACGCATGATGAGAACATCGCCGCAACGGCAGACCGTGTGATCACGATCTCGGACGGCAAGATCGTTTCGGATCGGGTATTACGGGAAAGAGAAAACGATACGGAAGAATATTCTGATCAAAAGAATCCGGAGGAATAAGAGATGTACTGGTTGCATTTATCCAAACAGTATATGCAGAAAAACAAAGCCCGTACGCTATATTCCATCTGCGGTATCGTCCTGACTTTCATTCTTTGTTTTTCTATTATGACGGCCTGGTATTCGGCGTGGGATTACACCTATCTGGCGGCGTACGAACAGATGCCGTTCGAGTTGTATTTTTATGATGATATCGAAGGCGGGGTATCGGAGGAATTCATCCGACAGATCAAACGATTGGAAGACTATCCGAATACCGACAAACTGACGGTACGCAGTTATAACGGTAATGTGGTTTTTCCGTCACAGATGAAACGGGGCGAACATTACCAAATGACGCTGAAACTAAAGGATACATCGGACCTGTATGGGACGGCGGCATATATCGAGGAACAGACCGGGATCCGGTTTGCGGTGCGCGGGGATGTGGCGCAGTATCTGCATCAGGGAGAAAGTGCACAGGATTCTCTTATGGACTTTCTGATCATGCTGATCGCCTCCATCTTCGGATTGTTTTCCGCGGCGATCCTGCGCAATACCATGCTGATCTCCGTGACCGAGCGTGTGCGCGATTACGGTCTGCTTCGCTGTGTGGGTATGTCCAAAAGACAGCTGCGTCTTTTGCTTTTTACGGAAGGCGCGGTATTGTGTCTGATCGCATCGGTATTCGGCATCGGCCTGGGATATCTGGGATTGCAGTGTCTGACACCGTGGCTGCGCAAGACCCTGCAGCTGGAGCGGATCTTTCGGTTTAACTTCTATTGGAAAGCGGCCGGGTATACAACGCTTTTATGCATCGGCGTGACGCTGTTTTCTCTGATTGAGCCGTCCAGGCAGGCGGGCCTGGTATCGCCGAGAGCAGCGCTGCAGGGCGATATGGGTGGTAATATCGGCTTGCCGAAAAAATGGAAAAAGAAAAAGGGCGGTAAATTGTGGGAAAAGCTCTTTGGTGTTTCCGGTATGTATGCGTATCGGAATATGAAGCGCAGCAAAGGACGCGGGGGTTCTGTCTTTTTTGCAATGTTTTTCAGTATTACATTTTTGATGACCATGCTTAGTTTTTCCGATTCTCTGGAAGCGACTATGCAGGACAGCATTGGGGAGATCAAGGCGGAGTACCGGGAGAGTATCAACTGCAGGGAAAGTGAGATCATGTATACGGCAGGGGATACGGAATATGCGGCGATGGAAGAACTGGAAGCAAAAGAGGATGTGGAAGATGCCACGATCTGGATGGAATGTTTTGAGGACGCAAACAATCCCTATTCCTTTTTCGGCCATGACCCCTATTTCAAAACGCTGGCAGATTATGAACGGGTACGAACGATTCAGCATCTGTCCTACGAAAAGGAACTTTTGGAACGATTAAGTCCCTATCTTTTGGAAGGAAGTATCGATTACGACCGGATGGTTGCGGAGAATGGAATCCTGCTTTGGGATACGGATGTGGTGAGTCAGAGGCGTGGGAACACCGGAAATGGGAGCGTGGCGCGGCTGACCAATTATCAGGTGGGAGATACGATCACCGTATTGAGTGTGGAAGGGCGCACGCGGGCCAAGGATGCCTATCTGGCGGCAGCACGGGAAGTGGCCGAGCGTAACGGTTTAAACTATATCCGTGACGAGAAGGGACGACCGGTAAAGGTGCCGTGGGATGCGGATCCGGAGGCGGAATGTATCACGACGATGACCAGAGGTGCCGGAGACGATCAGAAAGCGGAATTTGACCGCTTGCAGGAAGAGATGTTTAACGCAATGGAAAAACAAGGCTATGATTGCAGGGCTTACTTTGAGGAAGCGCCGATATCGATGATCAAGCTGCTGGAGGCTGCACAAAACATCGAGTATGAGAAGGGCTCGGTGACGGTGTATAAGATCTTCGGTATCCTGTCGGAAGATCCGCTGGTCGGCGGACATGCGGCCGGCTTCTTACCGAAGTGCATCGAGGTGGTATGGCCGACGGCTATGGCAGAGAGTCTTGTAGAAGAAATCAATGCAGAAAGTGCCACAGATGAAAAAGAACAGGGTTATACAGAAGCACCGGTGTTGCAATATTATTTTTATGCGATGACATGGAGAACCATGATCGGTGTCAAACGCGTTTTTCAGGATGATTTTCCGGATGATGAATTGCGGCGCTATGCGGAAGCGAGAAAGTGGGAATATGAGGATCTGATCGGTTCGAAATTCGGTGAGGATTATAAGGACAATCTGCGCATTTTGCGTGTGATGCGCGTCAGCGTATGGCTGCTCAGCAGTTTTATCATCCTTGTTTGTATGATCCAGATCATCAATACTCTGCAGGCCAATATGCGACTGCGACGGAAGGAACTGTGGCTCTATGATGTGGTCGGGATGGAGCCGAAACAGAAGTTTCAGATGCTCCTGATCGAGCACGGTCTGTCGGCGATCTTTGCAATGCTTGGCGGCATGGCGGTCAGCTTTGCATTCAGTTACTGGATGCTGGAAATGATGCTGGATGTCAACGATACGCAGATCTTTATCTGGCCGGTGGGAAAGGCACTGCTTATCGGCGGCTTGATCACGGCACTCATCCTGGGCGTCAATCTGCTGGAGATCCGTCGGGCGGATCAACAGAACGAAAGAGTACACGGTTAAAGATTTTAAGAGTTTCTTAAAGATTTCGAAAAGAAAAACATGTTATGATCTCTATGATTTGAAAAAGGGGAGATCGTAGCATGTTTTTTAAAATGTTATTCAATGACCTGAAAGCGCACAAGGGTCTGAATCTGATTCTGTTTTTCTGTATTATCAGCGCATCGATCGTTTCGGTCATCGCAGCGAATCTGATGTATATGGAGATCACCGGGAAACAAAACACCGACCGTGTTTGTAATGTGGCCAATATTGCGGCCAATATCAATATGGGCGCGGACCGACAGGAGGAGAAAAGACAGCTCCTGGAAAGCTGGATAAGCGACAGCGGTCTGGTAAAAGACGGTGAGATCAAGGAATATGTACGTGTCTACAACTGTGATTTTTATGCGAACGGACGACGGGCTTCCGACAGCGGCTTTCCGAATCATAAGCAGTTTCAGATGACGACGGCTTCCAAGCGGATCGGTGTAATGTACGATGCGCATGACCGGCCGTTTGCGGTAGATACGGGATGTATGGCGATCAGCCTGGATCTGTCCGATCAGACCGGCATTGTTGTGGGCGATGAGATACAGATCACGACACAGCTGGGAACGGTCTATGCATTCCGGGTTTCGGATGTTTACAAAAGAGCATGGAGCACGGGACGCGAAGAACTGATCATTTCCGATGCGGATTTTGAAAAACTCAAAGCCGAGGAACCATATCGGAACTGGCAAATGCAGTTACAGACCCAAAGCGGTGTTGCGTCGAAAGAGATCGAAGATGCTCTGCAAAATCTGGACGGTGCATTTGCCTGGATCGTCTATGAAAACAGCGCGAAGCTGGATTCGGCCTTTATGATCCTGGTTACGGTTTCCTACTTTTTGCTGGGGCTGAGCGTCGTCATTATCCTGATCATGCTGATCACGATCCGCTATATGATGCTGGCTGCCCTTCGGCGGGAAGAAAAAGAGATCGGTATGATGCGCGCGATCGGCGTGGATTCCCTGCGGTATCGCTGGATGTTTTGCGCGACCTACATCTGCTTTGCCATCATCGGCGGCATCGTCGGAGTGACCGGAGGAGCGGCGCTGGCCAAGTACATTTTGCGGCGTTTTTGCGCAAATGATGTGCTGACGGATCCGCATCAGGTGGAAAAGATCGCATTGATTGTTTCGCTTTCGTTGATCGCACTGATCATTTTGTTTGCGGCGATCGTGATGCGACGGATTCAAAAAATCTCCGTCATCGAGGTGATCCATGGCAGCAATATCGGAGAACGATTTGAAAAACTCAATCGTCTGGATCTGTATCGCAGCAAGACAAAGGTGCCGGTATTTCTGGCAATTTCGGATCTGGTAAACGGTTTTGCAAAGTACGCATTTTTGATCGTAAGTTATATGTTAGCGGCGATGATATTACTCACGGTTTTTAATCTGAGGTATACGGTTATGTCCAAAGACTACCAGAGAAACCAGCTGGAATTGGAATTGGATCTGGTGTTTGGATTATGGAACGATCTGGGAGAGTATTATTATCAGAAAGGCGGAGATGAGGAGGCGGCATACAATGAATTTGTCAAAGATGCCAATCAGGAAGGAATCCCGTTAAGCATCCGGTATTTCAAAGGAACGAACGCTAAGGTGGTGGGCGGTGTCGGAAACGGACAGGAAGCGACCTTCTGGTTTGGCGATACCGAAAATGATGCGCTTCCGATCCGAAAAGGCGGAACACTTCCGATCCGCGCAAATGAGATCGTGGTGAGTGCGGCAACGGCGATGCGGAACGGATACAGGATCGGGGATGAGATCACCCTGGAACTGCAAGAATACGATGAAGACCGGATCGGGTCCCATACGGTGCAGAGGAGTTTTATCATCTGTGGTTTGGTGGATCTGTATGAAAACGGCGAATTTACGGTGATCGCCGGAAAGGAATATACGGGGGCGGTCAAGTCGTTTGTCCACCGCACCAATTTCCATCTGGAGGCACCGGAGTCGGAACACAAAGCATATGTACAGAAATTGAAGCAGCTGTACGGAGATGAGTTTTTCTTTACGGCGGAGGAGTATATCGAAGACGGTTACAGCTATATCACGATCATTCTGGATGCGTTGAAAGTGATCTTTTCCGTGATCGCCGCATTCATCCTGCTACTGAATACGACGCTTTACACGACGGTGGATCTGGCGGCGGAAACCCCGGATATCGCGTTGATGAAATGCAGCGGTTTTACGGAGAAAGACATACGCCAATGGCATATGCTTCGGATGGGAATGATCCTGGTGCTGGCAATGCTGCTGGCCTATGTGGTGGAATATACGGTGGGCAATTTCTGCGTGGCAAAGATCTATCAGATATTTGATGCCACCGGTGTGCGGCTGTATTCCGATCCGGTGGAATGTCTGCTCATCGTTCCGGCGATCATATTCGCCATCGGACTGGCAGCGATGCGCATCTGTATGCTGCGGATAAAGTCGATCAATATCCAGAATATTAGGGAGGACTGATATGGAAACGATCATCGAAGTGAAGGGCTTGTGCAAGACCTATATTGTCAATAAGATCAGCAACAATGTGTTGCGAAATGTGGACTTTTCCTTACACGAAGGAGAGTTCGTATCGATCATGGGGCCGTCGGGCAGCGGCAAATCCACAATGCTTTATACGATCAGCGGCATGGATCGACCGACAGCCGGAGATGTCACATTCCTCGGAAAAAACTATAACGGGATCAGTGACAAAGAAATGGCAAAACTGCGTCTGCTCAGTATGGGATTTATCTTCCAGCAGATGTATATGATGCGCAAACTCTGTATTCTGGATAACATCCTGCTGCCGGCTTATCACGCCGGTATCGAGGATCGGAAAAAGGTGCGGGAAGAAGCGGAGATGCTGATGCGGCGCCTGGGCATCATCGAAACTGCGGACAACGGGATCACCGAGGTATCGGGCGGCCAGCTGCAGAGAGCATGTCTTTGTCGTGCACTCATCAATCATCCGAAGGTATTGTTTGCGGACGAACCGACCGGAGCATTAAACTCCAAAGCTGCCGATGAAGTGATCGGGGAACTGGTTCGTGTCAATCGTGACGGTACCGCGATCCTGATGGTCACGCACAGCGCAAGAGTCGCCGCCGGCAGCGAGCGGGTACTCTACCTGGTCGACGGCCATATCGAAGGCGAACTGCAGCTCGGCAAACTGCAAAACGAATCCGACCTCACCGGGCGCGAACGCCAGCTGAACCAGTGGCTGATGACCATGTAAAGGAACGAATAATATGAAAAAGAAACTAATCCTTCCCCTCTTCACAACCGCATTTCTCACTGCCTGCACGCCGCAGACCCCGGCATATATCACCCCGCCGGTCTCGGGCGTGAGCACACTGGAGCCGATCGGTACGGTCTACAGCGAGCGCAGTTACGCCGGCGAGACCGCACAGGAGGAGAGCGCATTAGAAACCTTCGTATCCGCCGACGGCCGGTGTACGATCGAAAAAAAGCCGTCCTATTACGAAGTATATCTGGACTATACCGATGGCGATTATTACGCTACCGGAAAAGCCTACGCGGAGACCATGCTCTCCATGAATCTGGATATCAGCGGCGTGATCGAACCATACCTGTTTGAAAATATCCATCACGCCTTTCCGGAATTGGAAGGGAATTACAAGCCGGTGGAAGACCGCATCTATGAACTGTTAAAGCAGGTTCCGGAAGAGTATCAAAAAGAGTTTGACGGTTTTGCCGGAACAATCAGCGGCGGACAGAACGGCATTGCAAGTGACGGTATTTTATCCTATGAGGAAGCGCTGTTGATCCAGATGGTGCCGGATTGCCTGCGGGAAACCAACTGTAACGCATTGACCGTCTGGGGCGAAAAGAGCGCGGACGGCGGACGCATGTTTTCTCGTACCATGGAATGGAGCCTGGGCAGCGAAAACCAGATGTGTACGGTTCATGCGGTAACGCATTTCAAAATGGGAGAAGGAAAGAACAGTTATACGACTTTCGGAACGCTGGCGATGTTGGATGTTCTGGGCGGAATGAATGACAAAGATGTCTTTGCAGCGATCCTGGATTCGGGTTCCTATTTCGATTATGTCTGCGAGGGAAAGAAGTGCTATACGCTGGAGTTGCGTTATGCGTTGGAGCATATGAACAGCGCGAGAGAAATCGGGGAATATATGGTTTCGGAAAGCAAAAACTTTACCTATTCCCACAATGTGCTGTTGACGGATCCGCAGGAAAGCCTGGTGGCGGAAGACTGTGCGAACCTGCAGGAGGATGCGCCGAAGCAATCCATTCTGCGGGATCAGTATACGCCGCTCAGGGAAGGTGTTTTCTGGGACAGTCCGGACAGTATGGGCGTGGTCAATGCGTTTGTGACGGCGGGAAGTGATGATGAGCTCAGTAATGACCCCAGCAACTGGGTGAGATTCAACAAGCTGAATACCTGGGTGAGCGAATATGAAAAGATGACATTTTCGGATTTGAAGGATCTGGTTACCAGGGAGTCGCCGGATTTTGAAAGCGGCATTCAAAAGATCTATTCCGAGATGGTATTCCATATCATCGTATACGATTATGCAACGGATGAGCTGGAGGTCTGCTTCACCGGAACGGACGGGATCACGGATCATCCGACCTTTGTAAAAATAAGGCATTGAGTCGGGAAAGGATTCGGAGCACCGAAAGAGTTTGCGCTTGAGAGCGGCGGCGAATACAGGATATACGAAAGTAAGAGATTCTTATCAAAAGAAAAACGAAAGGAACTCGGAAAGCTCGTAATTCTGTAAGAACAGAAGAGTCTGAACTGCGGGGCGTAAGTTGAAAATGCTCTCTGTTAATGCTATACTTATCGACAGAAACAGCAGGCGGGGAGTGGAAATGAGCGATATCCTGATCATAGATGATGATGACGAACTGCGTGGGCTTCTGGCGGATTTTATGCTGGCGGAAGGCTATCGTGTTTGTACGGCGTCGAGCGCCGAAGAGGGGATCGCGATTTTGGAGCGGGAACCCATCGGACTCCTGTTATTGGATCTGATGCTGCCGGGGATCGACGGCTTTGCGGCATGCAGTGCGGTGCGGGAGCGCAGGGATATTCCGATCATCATGCTCAGTGCCAGAGGCGACGAAGAAAGCAAACTGACCGGTTATCGCCTGGGGGCCGATGATTATATGGACAAGCCGGTGTCAGTTCCGATCCTTCTGGCCAAAGTGAAAGCATTGCTCAATCGGAGCGGGAAAAATGCGGAATCCGGTCGCGTCTTGCGAAGCGGTGCGATCACGCTGGATACGGAAAAGCGCCTGGTGTGCAAGAACGGACAGCCATGCGAGATCCGCGGCAAGATGTATGATCTGCTCTTGTATATGATGGAAAATCCCGGACGGCTGCTTTATAAAGAAGAACTCTACGATGCCGTATGGGGAGATGCTTTTGTGGAACAGTCCACACTGAATGTGCATATCCGCTGGCTCAGAGAGCGGCTGGAGGAAGCACCGGAATCGCCGAAACTGATCAAAACGGTATGGCGGAAAGGCTATATCTTCGGGGAAGATCATTGAAGACGATCGTTAAATATATTCTGTATATCACCATTGTGTTCCTTGCGCTGGCAGGGGCTTCTTTTCTATTCATCGAAAAACATTATGATAGCGAAAACGGCATGCGAAATGTTGTGATGAACCGCATTGCAAAAGATGCGGAAGTTGCTTTGCGCGCCGATCAGGAATATACGGCAGATCTGAACGCGTATCGCAATGTGTTTCCAAAGAGCGCGGTTCCGGATCGGGCGGAACTGATACAGCCGGGAGAACAGTTCTCGGATAACACCATGGTACGGGATACCCGGGGTTCAGAGTTTTTCTATTCCGTTTCTGCCGGCGAAGACAGCGTTGTGTTTTTGCATTTTTGCTATCCGGCGGACAGCCGTCAGTTTACCGAGATGCTGGTACTGGGCGTCTTGCTCATCACCTATGGGATCCTTGTGATCCTTTTGATCTGCGGGTATCGGCTGATGATCGCACCGTTTCACGAACTGTCGGATTATCCGGAAAAACTGGCCAAAGGGAGACTGGAAGCAGGCATTCCGGAGTCCAAGTCCCGCATATTCGGCAAGTACATCTGGGGCATGAATATGCTAAAGGATGAGATGGGGCATAAGGATCGTACGCTGCGGGCGATGGAAAAGGAAAAACAGACCCTGATCGTTTCCATCGCGCACGGGATCAAAACCCCCTTATCCAATATCAAACTCTATGCGGAAGCCATCGAGCGCGGCATCTATCACGAGGACAAAAAGGCGGATCCGAAGGATGCCGAAACAGCCGAAAAGATACGGCAGAATGTTGAAAAAGTGGAAGTGCTTCTAAAAGAGATCATCGACAGCAGTTCCGATGCGGAAACGGATTACCGGCCGGTGATCGAATCCTTTTATCTCGAAGAGATCGCAAAGAGCGTGAAAAAGGAATACGGCAGCCGGATGGAACTGTTGCATATCCCTTTTGCTGTGGTCTGTGAAAACAACCCGCTCTTAAGCAGTGACCGGGACGGCATCGTACGAGTGATCTCACAGCTTTTGGACAATGCGGTCAAATACGGATCCGGACAGGGCATACGCCTTACCATGGGGCGGCAGGATGAGGATGTGATCATCAGCGTAAAGAATAAGGGGCAGGTCCTCTCTGAGGAAGAATGCGCCTATGTGTTTAAGAGTTTCTGGCGCGGATCAAATGCGAAAAACAAAGAGGGACAGGGCATCGGCCTGTATGTGGCAAAAAAGATCTCGGAGCGGCTCGGCGGCGATCTCTTTATGAAAAACTGGCCGGAGGAAGAGACGATGGAAGTGACCCTGATCCTGCCGATGGATGCATGCGGTTGATGTCAAGATTTGATATACGGGAAATCAAATATTAAGGAGCAAAATACCGTCAGGCTGTGTTACCTTTTCTGACAAGGAGGAGGTATTTCGTATGGAAAAACAGTTGAAGGTACTGATGCTCAACGGCAGTCCGCGGGAACCTGGAAACATTGCGCTGGCGTTTCAGGAGATGGAACAGGTCTTTGCGGAAAATAATGTTTCTTTTGAAAAACGGCGGGGGTTCCTCCCCGCCGGATCAATTTATAATCGGTGGTATTCGGGCAAGCGGTTTTCAAATACGCAGTAGTATTCGAAGCCGATGTCTTTGAGCAGATCGGATACTTCGGAGAAGTTTGCGGCAATCTGCGCGGTGTCGTGTGCATCCGATCCGATGGTCAGGATCTCGCCGCCCAGCTGCTTGTAGCGTGCGAGGATCTCGCGGCAGGGATGCGGACCGCCCATACCGTATTTGTATCCGCTGGTATTGGCTTCGATGCCTTTCCCGTTCTCGATCAGATGATTTAAGATCTTATCGATGTCTTCAAAGTAATCTTCATAGCGGAAGTTTTCGTTCTTGGTAGGACCGTAACGCAGGACATAATCGAGATGGCCGTACACATCAAAGTTCTGAAAACCGCGGATGCATTCGTAGATGTATTGGAAGTATTCGTGGTAGGCTTCCGCTTCGGGGCGGCCGTCAAAGAAGGTCTCCTTTAAGTAAGGGTCCTTGCCGTTGCACAGGTGGGAAGAAGCGATGATAAAGTCAAAGTCATAGTTCTTGGCATAGAGTACATTTTTGCGGCTGCAGGTAGTCTGCATTCCCAGCTCGATGCCGAAGAGCAGTTTGATCTGACCGGCATATTTTTCACGGTATTTCAACAGGTCATACAGATAAGCATCGGTATTGACTTCCCAGTAGCCCGGCTCTTCGTCGGCAGTGTAGACAAAGTCAAAATCCATATGCTCGGTAAAACACATCTCTTTCAGGCCAAGAGCGATACCCTTTTGGATCATATCTTCCATCGGAGTGTTGCTGTCGCCGGAGAAAGAGGAGTGCAAGTGACAATCAGCATTTAAAGCCATAATTTACGGCTCCTTTCGTAAAGATTCGTTTGTGCTAACAGTTTAGAGAAAAACAAAGGAAGTGTCAAGCGCGGGCACAGGTTTTTATGGCAATGAAAGCGTATTTTTGGTAAAATAGTAGGCGTTACATCTGCATCCTCCGGTACCCGGAAGAGGAAGCGGATGATGAGACATCTGCGGCAGAGACTAACAGGGGAAACAGATTCCGGGAAATAACAAAACGGAGGATTTTTGGATGAAAGAAAGAGTATTTGGCAAGACCGGAAAAAGCGTAACGGAGATCGGCCTGGGAACCTGGCAGCTGGGAACCAGATGGGGCGATCCGTTCAATCACGATGAGGCAATGCGCATCCTGGCAGCGGCCGACGAATGCGGCATCAACTTTATCGATACGGCGGATGTATACAACGGCGGAGAGAGCGAAAAAGCGATCGGCGAGTACATCTCTGCGCATCCGGACAAGTTCTTTATTACGAGCAAGTGCGGACGCAAGTTGAATCCGCATACTGATGCTATGTACACCCCGGAAGCGATCCGCGGATTCATCGAGGACAGCCTGGGACGCCTGCAGATGGAATGCCTGGATCTGATCCTGCTGCATTGCCCGCCGACTTCGGTCTTTGCAAAGGACGAGATCTTTGCGGAACTGGACCGTCAGAAGAAAGCCGGTAAGATCGCAAACTACGGCGTAAGCATCGAGAAGGTAAGCGAAGGCCTGCAGGCAATGGAATACGATATCGCGGCGATGGAAGTGATCTTCAATATGTTCCGCTTAAAGCCGCTGGATGAGCTGTTCCCGAAAGCAAAGGCAAACAATGTCGGCATCATCGCGCGTGTACCTCTTGCCAGCGGTCTGTTGACCGGTAAGTTTACCAAGGACACCGTATTCGGCGCACAGGATCACAGAACTTACAATCGTGACGGTGCAGCCTTTGACAAGGGCGAGACTTTCTCCGGTGTGCCCTACGATCTGGGCCTGGAGTGCGCTGACGAGATCAAGGAAGCACTGGGCGCCGACAATCTGGCACACACTGCAATCCGCTGGGTACTGATGCATCCGGAAGTCAGCGTTGTGATCCCGGGCGCCAGCAAGACCTCGCAGGTACTCGAAAATGTCAAGGCTGCCGAACTGCCGCCTCTGACCGACGCACAGATGGCTGCCGTCCGCAAGATCTACGACGAAAAGTTACGCGACATCATCCACCCGCAGTGGTAATTCAGCCAGGGGCAGACAGGGGGACGGTTC
>CAMJAP010000050.1 GCA_946403625.1 uncultured Lachnospiraceae bacterium | reverse complement strand
AATACGCTGGATGCCATCGTGTGGTCGGCCGAGTCGAAGGACGAAGAGCAGGTCATCCGTATGACGCGTTCGCTTTCGGATTTCTTCCGGGTTTCCCTGAGCAAGGGAAAAGACGAGATCAGCATCAAGGAGGAACTGCTGCATGTGCGTTCCTATCTGAAGATCCAGCAGATCCGCTATCAGGATATTTTAACCTACGATATCGATGTGGACAAAAAGTATCTGGATGCACGCATTCCCAAGATCACGCTGCAGCCGCTGGTGGAAAATGCGCTCTATCACGGCATCAAGAACAAGCGTGGCGGCGGTTTTATCCATATCAGTGCAGAGGATTGCGAGAACGGATTTGTGATCTGTATTGAGGATAACGGTGCGGGAATGGACGAAAAGCGTCTGGCGGAAGTACGGGAAGGCTTGATCAATCAGGCGCCTGCGGAGAGCGCGATCTACGGATTGTACAATGTGAATGAGCGTATCCGTCTTGATTTCGGGCCGGAGTACGGCATGACTATACAAAGTGAACAGAACCTTGGCACGAAGGTTCTTGTAAATCTGCCATTTTGCTATAAAAATGACGACAAAATTGGTGAAAATCAATAAAAGCTCTGTGCAAATCGTAAAAATTTCAACTTTTTCAATAGAAATTCCTATGTAATTTTACCCTATAAAAAATTATGATAGACCATGCAGGGGAAGTACCCCGTGCTAAGAAAAAAGGAGGATAAAAGAATGAAAAAAAGAACAATCGCTTTGTTAAGTGCAGCCATTATGACATTCTCTATGGCAGCCTGCGGTGGCAACACAGGTGCAACCACCACCACAACCAGTAGCTCCAGCAGCTCCAGCTCTTCCAGCTCTAGTGCAGCAAGCAGCTCTTCCAGCAGCTCCAGCGCTTCTACCGATACCGGTGCAGGTTCTGCCGATACCGGTGCAGCAGCAGCCAGCGGCGAACTGATCCGCGTTGGTATCATCAACAACGACCCGAACGAGTCCGGTTATCGTACCGCAAACGTTAAGGATCTGCAGGATATGTTCAAGCCTGAGAACGGATACGATGCACAGTTCGCATACAGCTTGAAGAACGACGAGCAGATTCAGGCAGCACAGGGCTTTATCACTGACGAAGTAGATTATCTGCTTCTTTCCGCAGCGGATACAGCAGGCTGGGATGGCGTTCTGAAGGATGCTCAGGCAGCAGGTATCAAGGTAATCCTGTTCGACCGTACCATCGATGCAGATCCGTCTCTGTATGAGGCTTCCATCGTATCCGATATGGCGAAGGAAGGCGAGACTGCAGTTAACTGGCTGGCAGGACAGGGCCTGGATGAGTACAATGTAATCCACATTCAGGGTGTTATGGGTTCCGCAGCTCAGCAGGGCCGCAGCGGTGCTCTTGATGCAAAGGCAGCAGCAGAAGCTAACTGGAACATCGTAGAGCAGCAGACAGCAGAGTGGAATGCAGAGAAGGCACAGCAGATCGTGCAGTCCGTTATCGATTCCAAGACTCCGTTCAACGTAATCTATGCAGAGAACGACGATATGGCTAAGGGCGCAGTTGCAGCTCTGGATGCAGCAGGTATCTCTCACGGCGTAGGCAAAGACGTCATCGTTATGGGCTTTGACTGCAACAAGTGGGCATTGGAAGAACTGCTGGCTCAGAACTGGAACTATGACGGACAGTGCAACCCGTTCCAGGCTAGCTACATCGACCAGATCATCAAGACTCTGGAGAGCGGTGCTACCATCGATGAGAAGACCATCATCATGGATGAGAAGGGCTTCGATGCAGAGACCATTACCCAGCAGGACGTAGATGACTACGGTATCTAATAAGAGGGTAATGCTTATGGCAGCTCGGAAGTAGTAAAAAAGTAAGAACGGATATTTAATGTATGCGGCGCGGTTTTGATAAAAGCCGCGCCGTATTTCACACAAAAGGGGGTTTTCTAAATGGAAGAAAACAGAATCCTTGAGATGAGAGGTATTGAAAAAAGCTTTCCCGGTGTGCGTGCATTGCGGGGAGTGGACTTTTCTCTGAACAAAGGAGAGATCCATGCGCTGATGGGAGAAAACGGCGCAGGAAAATCGACACTGATCAAAGTTCTGACCGGTGTGTATTCCAAAGATAAAGGTAAGATCAGTATGCCGGATAAGGACGATATCCAGATCAATTCTCCGCAGGATGCGCAGAATGCCGGTATCAGTACCGTTTATCAGGAGATCACGCTTTGCCCCAATCTGACCGTGGCAGAAAATATGTACATCGGTCGTGGCAAAGGCGTTATTACAAATTGGAAAAAAATGAACGAGGATGCGAACAAGATCCTGCGTTCTCTCGATATACCGGCAACGGCAACCCAGCAGCTGGCCAGCTGCTCCATCGCAGTACAGCAGATGGTTGCGATCGCCAGAGCCGTGGATATGGATTGCAAGGTGCTGATCCTCGACGAGCCGACTTCTTCCCTGGATGAGCAGGAAGTGGAAAAACTTTTCGGTCTGATGCGCGACTTGAAGAGCCGCGGCGTAGGCATCATCTTCGTTACCCATTTCCTGGATCAGGTATATGAAGTGTGCGACCGCATCACGGTGTTGCGTGACGGTACGCTGGTGGGTGAATATGCGATCGCGGATCTGCCTCGTGTAGAACTGGTTGCCAAGATGCTCGGTAAGGAAATGGATGACCTGTCCGACATCAAGGGCGAGATCGCGGGCTATCAGGGCGATATTGTGGATGATGTGGTATTCGAAGCAGAAGGCCTGCAGAGTGATGCCGGCATCAAACCCTTTGACTTCTATATTAAGAAGGGCGAGGTCAACGGCTTTACCGGTCTGCTCGGTTCCGGACGAAGCGAATGCGTGCGCGCGATCTTCGGCGCGGACCGTGTGCTGGCCGGAAAAGTAAAGATGCATGGCAAGGAAGTTAAGATCGCCAAGCCTTTGGATGCAATGAAATGCGGTATCGCCTATCTTCCGGAAGACCGAAAACTGGACGGTATCGTGGGTGATCTGTCCGTAAGAGACAATATCATCCTGGCATTGCAGGTACTGACCGGTTTCTTCAAGCCGTTCTCCAAAGCGAAGGCACAGGCATTTGCGGAAGAATACATTAAGAAGCTCAATATCAAGACAGCTTCGGCAGATACACCGATCAAGTCTCTGTCCGGCGGTAACCAGCAGAAGGTAATCCTGGCCAGATGGCTGCTCATGCATCCGGAATATCTGATCCTGGATGAGCCGACCCGCGGTATCGATGTCGGTACCAAGGTGGATATCCAGAAACTGGTGCTGGAACTGGCCGGCGAAGGTATGAGTGTGACCTTTATCTCTTCGGAAACCGACGAGATGCTGCGTACCTGCTCCAGACTGGTCGTTATGCGTGACCGCAAGACGGTTGGTGAGTTGTCCGGCGAAGATCTGAGCCAGAATAAGATCATGGAAACCATTGCAGGAGGTGAAGGCTGATCATGAAATTTGATATAAAGAAATTGCTGTCCAATCAGCTTGTGATCCCGTTTGCGGCGATCATCATACTATGTCTGGTCAACCTGGGTTATGATATCGTAAAGGATGCTTCGTTCTTCAGCATCGAAGTGGTAACTAACAACAGCGGTAATTCCGTATTTTCCGGACCGCTCATCACCATTTTGGACTACGGTTCAGAGCTGGCGATCCTGGCGATCGGTATGACTCTGGTTACCGCGGCATCCGGCGGACAGGATATTTCCGTAGGTGCAACGATCGCAATTGCAGGTTCCGCAATGCTGCGTGTACTCTGCGGCGGTAACACCAGACCGGAAGTACTGGCAACCCCGATCATTGTCGGCTTTTTGGTAGCCTGCATTGTAGGTATGCTGTGCGGCGCTTTCAACGGTATGCTGGTAGCGATCTTCCGCATCCAGCCGATGATCGCGACCCTGATCCTGTTTACGGCAGGTCGTTCCATTGCAGCCTGGATCAACAATAACGAACTTCCGATCGTTCCGGATCCGAAATTTGCATACTTCGGCAGTTTCATTCCGGGCGTTCCCATTCCGACAACGGTATTCATCGCAGCGGCCTGCATTATCACAGCAGCGCTTTTGCTGAAGTTTACCAACCTGGGATTGTACACCCAGGCAGTCGGTATCAACGAGAGTTCCTCCCGCCTGAACGGTATCAATCCGACGGCGATCAAGTTTATCAGCTTTATCATCCTGGGACTGTGTGTTGCAGTAGCAGCATTGATCAAGGTAAGCCGTCTGTCTACCATCAACTATTCCGTTATCGCAAAAGATATCGAAATGGATGCGATCCTTGCAGTAGCGCTCGGCGGTAATGCTCTTTCCGGTGGTAAGTTCAATCTGTGGGCTTCCATTCTGGGCGCATATATCATTCAGTTTTTGACCACGACACTGTACCGCTTCAAGGTGGACAGTGCGGCACTTCCGGCTTACAAGGCCATCGTCGTTATCCTTCTGGTAGTATTCTCTTCGCCGGTGGTACGACAGAAAATGCAGCAGTTCAGCAGCAGCCGGGCGGCAGCAAAAAAGGAGGTGGCATAAATGGCAGCGGAAACAGCAGAAAAGAAAAAAGCGAGTATCTTCACCAGAGTGAGTGATACCAATCTTTTGCTGGCGATCACCATCGTAATCTTCTTTGCGATGTATATCGGAGCGGTAGTGATCCAGGGCGGCGGTTTTACCAAGCCGCAGATGTTCTTTAACATTTTGAATTCCAATGCAGCCCTGATCATCACCAGTGTCGGTATGAGTATTGTAATGATCAGCGGCGGTATCGACATCTCCGTCGGCGGTGTGGTAGCACTGGTTTCCATGAGCTGTGCGGTGCATCTGGATATGAAGGGCGGTTCGGTATTCGGCTCTATGCTGATCGCACTGGGCATCGGTCTGGCCTTCGGTCTGGTACAGGGATTTTTGGTAGCGTATCTCGACATCCAGCCGTTCATCGTATCTCTGGCAGGTATGTTCTTTGCAAGAGGTATGACAACCATCGTTAATACAGCGCCGTTTAATGTGGCAAACGAAGAATTCAAGAATCTGATGAATACCCGAATCATCATCCCGGGTATGGGTTATACCAACCGTAAAGGCATCTATATCGATGCGTATGTAGAGCCCGGCGTGATCGTGGCGATCGTACTGGTGATCGTATTGTTTGCGGTATTGCGTTGGACCAAACTGGGCCGCGGCTTCTATGCGGTGGGCGGTAACAAGCAGAGTGCTTTGATGCTCGGTGTCAATGTGAAACGCACCCGTTTCCTTTCCCATCTGATCTGCTCCACACTGGCAGGTATCGCAGGTTATGTATATTTCCTGCACGTAGGCAGCGGTTCCGCTTCTCACGCAATGGGTATGGAAATGAATGCGATCGCATCGTCCATCATCGGCGGGACATTGCTTTCCGGCGGTGTCGGTAATATCATCGGTACACTCTTTGGTGTGCTCTCCCTCAGTACGATCCAGAACATCGTATCCAATGCAGGTCTGGATCAGGCTTGGTGGACCGGTATTACCATCGCATCCATGCTGTGCATCTTCCTGGTGATCCAGAGTATCGTGATGACACAGAAGAAACGCGCATTAAAGTAATACTACCGATATGAGTAGATTTCAAAAGATCATAACTTTATTTATGCTCCTTTCGCTTCCGGTGACTTTCGGCGGCTGTGCGGATCGCACAGCTGCCGGGGAACCGGTTGTTTTACATGGGGAATCCGGCGGCGCGGAAGAAACGACGTCGACGGATGGGACGGAACAGGATCTGATCACCATCGGTTTTTCACAGCTGGGGGCCGAATCGGACTGGCGCAGTGCCAATACGCAGTCGATGCTGGAGAGTTTTACGGAAGAATACGGCTATTCGATGATCTATGAGAACGGGCAGCAGAAGCAGTCCTATCAGATCACGGCGTTTCGCAGTTTCATCCAGCAGGAAGTGGATTATATCGCACTGGCGCCGGTAACGGAGAGCGGCTGGGAAGGTGTGTTGGAGGAAGCCAAAGAGGCCGGTATCCCGGTGATCCTGGTGGACCGCCGTGTGGAGGCGGATAAGAGTCTCTATAGTTGCTGGCTGGGTTCGGATTTTGAGCTGGAGAGCCGCAAACTCTGTGAGTGGCTGGACGCCTATACCAAATCGCAGCGGATACGACCGTCTGAGCTCAACATCATTCATATTCAGGGAACTATGGGGTCGACCGCGCAGATGGGACGCACCAGAGGTCTGGCGAATGCGGCGCGGGAGAAAGGCTGGAACATCCTGGGGCAGATGAGCGGCGATTTTACGCAGACCAAAGGCTGTGAGGTAATGGCGGCGTATCTGAAACGCTTTGACAATATCAATGTGGTTTATTGTGAAAATGATAACTCGGCCATCGGCGCCATCGAAGCCATCGAGGCAGCAGGAAAGACTGCCGGGCCGGACATCAAGCATGGCGAGATCCTGGTACTTTCCTTTGACGGTGTAAACGAAGATATCCTGAAGGTGGCGGCAAGCGGAAAGATCGCGGCGATCGCGGAATGTAACCCGCAGCATGGACCGAAGGTGCGGGCATTGATCGAAAAACTGGAAGCCGGAGAACCGGTGGAAAAGTTTAATTATGTCGATGAGCGCATTTTCAGCGCCCTGCCGGAGGTGACCGAGGTCACCGTGGACGGAGTGGTCTATCCGGTCGATCGCATCGAATAGCGATTCCACGGTTATCTCAGGGTATCGTATTTCCCGGGAGGTGGCGGTAACGGTATTCGCTGGGCGAGCACCCCTTTTCCTGCCGGAAGATCCGGTTAAAGGTGGAAATGCTCGAAAATCCGGCGGTAAAGGCCACATCGGAGATGGAGATATCATTGCGGAGCAGCAGATGCTCCGCTTCTTTTATGCGCCGGAAATGCAGATAGTCGATAAAATTGTAGTGCGTATACTTCTTAAACAGCCGCGAGAAATGGAACTTGGAAAAGCCGGTTCTCGAAGCCATTTCTTCTAATGTAAGGCCTTCGTTAAAATGATCGTCGATATAGCTGATCGCCTCCCCGAACAACTCCATATAGTCCCTGGAGCGGGCGTGGCTTCCCTTGGGCAGTTCCGGCATCGGCTGTTTGCAGTTTTTGCCGATACAGATCAGGATCTGCAGCAGCAGCGAAGAAATGGTCAGATCGGAAAACTCCATTTCGCCGAAATATTCGTCACGGATCCGGGCGAGCAGATCGCAGACGAGTCCGTAGATCTCTCCGTCGTCCTCCTGTGTAAGGAGCAGGGGCCTGGAGAGAACATACATTACTTTGGAGAATCCCTGCATCTTGGCAAAAGGGGCGACATTCAGCAGATAGATGTAGCGTTTTCCCTGCTGCGGGGCAACCAGCTCGTGGCTCTGGCGGGGCGGGATCAGCAGGATCTGTCCGGGAACCAGGTCCAGGCTGAAATCGCCGCAGATCGCGGTGTAGTTGTTTTCGAGCGGCTGGATGATCTCCAGGGCAGGATGCCAGTGCAGCGCAAAGGGAGTATCCTGGTCATTGAGCCAGATACGGTTTAGGCTCAGTTCCTGGTAATCCACAAATTCATAGTCGTGGTTGATCCGGCGGGCTTCGCCGAAATCGGAGTTGACCGCATAGTTTTTTTCTATGGAAATTTCGCTTCCCGGATGCCCGTTTTGGTAGATGTGATCCAGGAACATTCCGGTGTTGGTATCCCTGTTTTCCGAGGGTCGGATTTCGTCTGTTTTCGTCATATTATGTAACCGCTTTCTATCATTTTTTTGCGTTTTGTATCTCTTGTCTGTCTGTGCAATTTTTACAGAACAATGATTTGCATATAATTTTATATTGAGTATTATAGCAGATTAAGCGCTTACATGCTATACTAAATGCACAAAAATTAGACGAAAAAATCGTCATAAAGTGTACAAAATAGAATAGAGCAATATTTGGGCAGTCTGCAGCAAAAATTAGTAAGCGATTAGTCCTTTATCAACATATAATTTCCTTGTGTTCATTCTGTGAATAGGGTGTAACTGTGTGCATTTGACGGAATAAAGAGAAGAAAAAATCTATATATCCTGGTGCAGGAGGAAGAAATGGTAAGGAACAAAAAAGGGATAATTGTAGTTGCAGTGATCGTGGTACTTGTGGTGCTGATCATCCTTCTTTCCGGAAGGAAAGCGCTTGATTTTCATGACAAGTATGCGGGCGTTGACCTGAGCGTAGAAATTGCAGGTGCAGAGCGTACCGGTACCTATGACAAGTATCTGCTGGCTCATGAGAATGCTGCAAAGCCGGACAAGGATGTCAATGTTGATATTTTCAATATCAGCAATCATGAAGGCGATGTTTCGATCAAGGATAATCTGTACGGAGAATCCAAAGCAGTATATACCGAGATCGGTTCCGAGATCACCTGGAATGTAGATATCCCGGAAGCAGGTTTCTACAACCTGTATATGGAATATGTGGTAGATGAATCCAGAGGTGTTGCTGCGGAGCGTTCCGTAAAGATCAACGGCGAGATTCCGTTTGATGATGCAACCAACATTGAGTTCACCAGAATCTGGACGGACGGCGGCGAGGTTCGCGTAGATAACCAGGGCAACCAGATCCGCCCGATGCAGGTAGAGGTATTTGACTGGCAGGATTCCTATTTCGTAGACGATATGGGATATCAGGATGATCCGTACCTGTTCTATTTTGAAAAAGGCCAGAATACGATCACGATCGGTGCGGAAAACGAGCCGATGGGAATTCGTAAACTGGAAGTTCGCGGCGTTCGTTCGCTTCCTACTTATGCAGAGTATACGGCTTCCGTTGCCGGTTCTGATTCTGCGGAAGCAAGCAGCTATGATTTCATTATTGAAGGTGAGAGTTCTACCGTTCGTTCGGAATCTTCCCTGTATGCAAAATATGATCGTTCTTCACCGACGACCAGCCCGAACAGTGTTACCACTACCGTTCTGAATTATGTTGGTGGTGATGCTTGGCGAGCTAACGGTATGTGGGTAGAGTGGGACTTTGAAGTTCCTGCAGACGGTTTCTACAATATTATGGTAAAGGCTCGTCAGAACTATGCTCGAGGCAAAGTTTCCTCCAGAACGGTCCTGATCGACGGCGAGTGCCCGTTTGAAGAACTTCGTGAAGTATCCTTTGCTTATGATAACGATTGGGAATGCAAGAATCTGTCGGATGCAAACGGTAATCCTTACAATATTTATCTGAAAGCCGGAAAGCATACGATCCGCCTGGAAGCAACTCTGGGTTCTCAGGGTGAGATCCTTGCCGAGCTGGAAAACTCCACATTCCGTTTGAATCAGATCTATCGTAAAGTGCTGGTATATACCGGTGCAAACCCGGACCAGTATCGTGATTACAAGATCGATACCACTTATCCGGAGATCATTCAGGCAATGGATATCGAATCCAAGCGCCTCTACAAACTGGTAGACGAAATGGTAGCATACAGCGGTCAGAAAGCAGACAGTATCGCTTCTGCACAGACCCTGGCACAGCAGCTGGAACGATTTGTAGAGAAACCGCAGAAGATCACTCTGGAGTTCGTTACCTTTAAGGATAACATCACGGCTCTGGGTACTGCGATCCTGCAGTTGAGCGAGACCAAACTGGATGTGGACTACATCGAGATCACCGGAACCGCTGTGGAACCGAAAGTTGTAAAAGCCGGCTTCTTTGCATCGGCTTGGCATGAGGTGAAGTCCTTTGCGGCATCCTTCGTAGTAGATTACAACGCAGTCGGTGATGTTTACAGCGGCGGCGATGCAAAAGACGCGATCACGGTTTGGGTACTGACCGGTCGTGATCAGGGTGTCATCCTGAAGTCGATGATCGACGACAGCTTTACACCGAATACAGGTGTCAAGGTCAACGTAGAGATCGTTGCTCCGGATGCACTTCTTACCGCAGTGCTGGCAGGACGCGGACCGGATGTGGCTCTTTCGGTAGCCGCGGATGTACCGGTAAACTACTCACTGCGTAATGCGGTAGAAGATATTACCCAGTTCCCGGATTATAAAGAAGTGCTTTCGCACTATTCCGCAAGCTCCTATGAGCAGTACGGATTGGACGGACACATTTATGCGGTACCGGAACAGCAGACCTTCAATGTAATGTTCTATCGTAAGGATATTATGGAAGAACTGGAACTGGAAGTTCCGAATACCTGGCAGGAGTTCGTTGAACTGCTTCCGACCATTCAGGGTAACAACCTTTCGATCGGTATCCCGAGTGCGGGCGGTAGCTCCACCAATGCAGCAGCTTCTACGGCAGTTGCATCCACGGCTCCGGACCTTTCCCTGTACTTCACTCTGCTGTATCAGTATGGCGGCGATATGTACAACCCGGAAGGCACCAAGACGGCAGTTGATAGCGAAGCAGGTATCAAGGCATTTGATGACTACGTAAGATACTTTAACGATTACGGTATTCCGGTATTCTTCGATTTTGTCAGCCGGTTCCGTTCCGGTGAGATGCCGATCGGTGTAATGCCGTACTCGACATACAATACCTTGATGGTATCCGCACCGGAGATCCGAGGATTGTGGGACTTCACATTGATCCCGGGTACGGAAAAGGTAGATGAGAACGGAAATACCTACATTGACAGAAGTGACTTTATCACCGGAAATGCAACGATCATGCTCAAGCAGGACAACGAGCAGCTCAAGCAGAACTCCTGGGAGTTCATGAAGTGGTGGGCAGATGCGGATACACAGGTTCGTTTCGGACGTGAGATCGAGGCTCTGTTGGGAGCATCTGCAAGATACAATACCGCAAACAGAGATGCGTTCTCCAGACTTTCCTGGAGTGCAAGCGATATCGAGGTACTGTCGGCACAGTGGGATCAGACCGTAGGTATCCGCGAAGTACCGGGTGGTTACTACACCGGACGCCATCTCGGCAATGCAGTTCGTAAATGCATCAACGATAAAGATGATACGCGTGAGACCATCATCGACTACTCAATAAAGATCGATGAAGAGATCACGAAGAAGCGACGAGAATTCGGCATGCCGATATATCAAGCAGATTAAGAAGGTGGTAATATGGCACAACAAGGAACGAAAACAAAACAGGATAAGCCGGCAGCAACAGGCCAGAGGGAAACCTATTTCCAGAAGTATGTGATGCTGCGCAAGCACAACGTGAAGGTTGCCTGGAGAAAGGCAAAGATGAACAAGAGCTGTTATCTTTTCCTCGCTCCGTATGCAATACTGTTTACGATGTTCTTCATCTTCCCGGTTATTGCATCCATCTACTTCGGCTTCACTTACTATAATGTGCTGGAGTCGCCGCGGTTTATCGGGTTGAACAACTACATCAGCCTTTTGCTGGAAGACGATATCTTCCTGATCGGTATCAAGAACACACTGATCATCGCATTGGTAACCGGACCGTTGGGATACATCCTTTCGTTCCTGTTCGCCTGGCTGATCAACGAATTACCCAGATGGGTACGAAGCGTTGCGGTCGTAATCTTTTACGCACCTTCCATTGCGGGTAACTGCTTCGTTATCTTCTCCGTATTCTTCCGTGGT
Source organism: uncultured Lachnospiraceae bacterium (assembly GCA_946403625.1). GTDB lineage: Bacteria > Bacillota > Clostridia > Lachnospirales > Lachnospiraceae > NK4A136. The sequence goes on along the minus strand of CAMJAP010000050.1, from coordinate 13,284 downwards.
GATGCATACGGATATGTAAATGCTTTTCTTATGAACATCGGTATCATTGATACCCCGATCCTGTGGCTGACCAATCCGCAGTATATGCTTCCGATCTGTATGCTGGTTATTCTGTGGATGAGCCTTGGTGCCGGATTCCTTTCCTTCGTTGCAGGTCTTCAGGGCGTTGACCCTGCACTGTTTGAGGCCGGATGCATCGACGGTATCCGTAACCGCTGGCAGGAATTGTGGTTCATCACTCTGCCGAGTATGAAGCCGATGCTTATGTTCGGTGCCGTAATGACCATCACGACATCCTTCGGTGTGGCCGATGTCACGATGCAGCTCTGCGGTTTCCCCAGTACGGATTACGCGGTGCGTACCATTGTATCCCATATGATCGACTACGGTTCTTTGAGATATGAGATGGGTTACGCGTGTGCGATCGCTTCGATCCTGTTCCTGATGATGATACTGTGTAATAAAGCAATCCAGAGTTTATTAAGAAGAGTAGGAACCTGAGAATGATGAAAAAGAACAAAAAAGCACAAGTAGTTGAGGAAAAACCGTATGTAAAGCCATTGATCAAGAGAAGAAAGCCGAACCGCTCCATCGGCGGTGACGTGGCACTGTATATCTTCCTGATCCTGGTGGCATTGATCATGGTGTTCCCGCTGGTGTATGCGGTGAGCAGCGCCTTGAAACCGCTGGACGAGTTGTTTATGTTCCCGCCGCGGATCTTTGCAAGGCGTCCGACGCTGAACAACTTCTCGGACTTGTTCGTAACCATGAGTAAATCCTGGGTTACCTTCTCGAGATACCTGTTCAACACGGTGTTCATCACCTTTGTCGGTACGGTAGGACATTTGTTTGTGGCATCTATGGCAGCGTTCGTACTTGCAAAGTATGAATTCCCCGGAGGGCAGACCTTCTTCAAGGTGGCTACCGTAGCGATGATGTTCAACGGCTATGCAACACAGATCCCGAACTACATCATCATCAACAAACTCGGCTGGGTAGATACGCACTGGGCAGTCATCATTCCGGCGATCGCATCTCCGATGGGTCTGTTCCTGATGAAGCAGTTTATGGAAGGTCTTCCGACCGCTTTGATCGAAGCAGCAAAGATCGACGGTGCAAAAGAGTGGACCGTATTCTCCACCATCGTTATGCCGAACGTTAAGCCGGCCTGGATGACATTGATCATCTTCCAGGTACAGGCACTTTGGAATAACAGAGCACAGGGCTTCATTTATTCGGAAGAGAAGAAAACCCTGGTATTTGCATTGCAGCAGGTTCAGGCCGGCGGTATCGCAAGAACCGGACAGGGTGCAGCAGTACTGGTAGTTGTTATGATCGTTCCGATCCTGATCTTCGTATTGTCCGAGAGTCAGATCCTGGAGACGATGGCTAGTTCAGGTATCAAGGAATAAAAAAAGAGGGTTGCTATGAAGAATAAAATCGCAAAGATCGTTACAACTTTAGCAGTAGTGATCGGAGTCGGCTTTTCCGGGCTGGGAACGGTAGAAGCCGGGGAAGATAATTATACATACACCTACGACTTTTGGGGTGATGTACAGGAAAGTCCGGATTGCTATTCGGTGGCAAAGGTATTTACCTACAAGGATCTGGGACTTACCTCCAATATTAAGAATGCGGAATCGCTCTATGTATACGGTGACAAGGTGTATCTCTGTGATACCGGTAATAACCGCATCGTAGTATTGCAGCGTACCGGTACGGATGATCTGTCGGTTGTTCAGGAGATCAAAGAGATCAAGGGCAGCGACATTAATGCACTCAGCGCTCCGGCGGATATTGCGATCACGGAAGACGGAGATATGTTTATCGCCGATCGCGGAAACTCCAGAATCGTGAGAGTGGATAAGGATCTGAACTATAAGATGCAATTTGACAAGCCGAACGATCTGGCCCTCGGAGCGGATCTGGTATTCAACCCGGACAAGCTGGTTGTGGATACGGCGGGACGTGTATATTGCTCGGCAGCCGGAATCAACAAAGGTCTGCTGAAATACGAAGCAGACGGTACGTTCTCCGGATTCATCGGAGCACCGAAGGTACCGTACGACTTTACCGATTACATTTGGAAAAAATTTGCATCTCAGGAACAGAGAGCCAAGATGGCATCCTTCGTTCCCATCGAGTATGACAATGTGTATATGGATTACGAAGGATTCATTTATGCGGTTTCCGGCGGTATGGAAGAGGAAGACCTGAGAGGCGGAACCGTGGATGCAGTTCGTAAGCTGAACATGCTCGGTAATGATATCCTGGTTCGTAACGGTGCTTATTACGACGGCGACTTCCCGGTATACGGTGACCTTTACTGGGGCGGAAGCGGTGGTGTTACCGGACCTTCCTACTTCAAGGATGTAACCGTACTGGACAACGACATTTATGTATGTCTGGATCAGAACCGCGGCCGTCTGTTCGGATATGACGATCAGGGCAGAATGGTATTTGCTTTCGGCGGTAACGGTAATATGGAAGGCTACTTCCGTAAGCCGGTTTCCATCGAGCATATGGACAGAGACCTGCTGGTACTGGATCAGCTGGACTGCTCCCTGACCATGTTCATCCCGACCGAATACGGCAGCCTGATCTACCGCGCGATGGACCAGTTTGATGTGGGTGAATACGATGCGGCACAGGCAAGCTGGGAACAGGTAAAAGCCCTGAACGGTAATTACGCACTGGCTTACATCGGAATCGGCCGTTCGCTTCTGAGAAAGGGTGAATATAAGGAGTCAATGCCTTATTTTGAATCCAAATATGATGATGAGAACTACTCCAGAGCATTCCAGCAGTACAGAAAGCAATGGATCCGTGAACATATCATCACAATTGTAGTGATCGTTCTTGCATTATTCCTGGTACCGATGGCGATCAGCAGAGTGTATCAGGTGAAGGAAGAGATCGATAACGCAGATATTTTCAAGCTTAGAAGGTAAGAGGAGCAGGGTATGGGAAAGGCCAGAGCCTATCAAAAAGAAGAAAGCAAAGAAGTGATCAAGGAAAGAAATGCGCAGAATCGTGCGCGATATGTGAAATCCCTGAAATACGGATTTTACTGTATGACGCATCCGATCGACGGTTTCTGGAAACTGACACATGAAAAGAAAGGAACCATCGGAGCGGCAACGACGATCCTGATCATCACGATCCTGGTTCGTATCCTGAAGCTGCGTTATACGAGCTTCCTTTTCCTGGCGGTATATTGGGAAGATATCAATGTATTCCTGTACATAGCCAGCATCCTTTTCCCGCTGGCATTGTGGGTAGTCGGTAACTGGGCGCTGACCACACTGTTCGACGGTAAAGGACGACTCGGGGATGTTTATATGGCGACCTGCTACGGTATGCTTCCGTATCCGGTCATACAGTTCCCGCTGATGGTGGTCAGCAACTTCGTAACCATCGAAGAAGGACAGTTTTACACGGTATTGAGCGTAATATCATTGATCTTCTGCCTGTTGCTGATCGTAAACGGACTTGCACAGATACACGCATTCTCGCCGGGCAAGAACCTGCTGTTTACGGTAGCTTCACTGTTTGCGATGCTGGTAATGGTCTTCATTCTGATGATCTTCTTCAGTATGATCTCCCAGGGTGTTGCATACTTCATCTCGATCGGCAGAGAGTTGATGTTCCGAATTTAGCGGTCGATAATCCGTTTAGAAAGAAAAAGAGACCGGTTTATCTCAGAAACAGGAGTAACTTATGGCTAAAGAAAGCAAAGAAAAAAAGGTGAATACCGATAAGGCAACTGCTGACAAGGCGACTGCAGAAAAGGCAAAAACCGAGAAGGCAACTGTCGAAAAGGCAAAGACCGAAAAAACGGCTGCGAAGAAAGAGAAAAGGGCGTACAGCGAAAAGCAGGTAGAGCGTCGTAAAGCGGTTACCGACTTTTTGAAGAGCCTGATCGTTCCGTTGATCTTTTGTGCACTCATCGGCGGGTTTGTAATTTTTGTTATCAATTTTGTCAATCCGGAAGTAGAAAAAGAAATGGTTCAGCCGTATGGCTATGATGGCGGAGAAGAACCGCTGGTTATGGAAACGGATGAGCTGATCTTTACGATGGATCCGCTGACCACCTACTTTACCGTAGAGCAGAAGTCCACCGGCAAGGTGTGGTCTTCCTATATTGAGGATGCAAGCACCGACAGCCAGGCACTGAAGAACGAAAAAGGTAAGATGCAGTCCAATGTGCTTTTGAGTTATGCTATTACCACCGGTCTGGAAACCGTTTACGACAGCAAGACCTACAGTGTGGATAACGGTATCTACTCCGTAGAGCAGGGTGAGGACGGCAGCATCAAGTTGTTCTATTCCCTGGGTAATGTGGAAAGAGAATACTACATTCCGAAGGTAATCCGTGTAACAGATCTGGATGCTTTGAGAGAAAAGCTGGATAGCAGTACTGCGGATCTGGTACGAGATGTTTATAAGAAATACGATATCAACAAGTTAAAAGCCAGCGATAATAAAGAAGAATTGCTGGAGAACTATCCGATCCTGGCAACGGAACCGATCTATGTGCTCCGCGATAACACAAAGGAAAACAGAAAGCAGCAGCTGGAAACCGCATTTGAGGAGATCGGATATACCTACGAGCAGTACCTTGCGGATAAGGAACTGGATAATTCCAGCACCACATCCGAAAACCCGGTATTCAACCTGGAGATGGATATCCGTCTGGAAGGCGGCGATATGATCGTAGAGATCCCGTTCGATTCCATCGAGTATGATCCGTCCACTCCGGTTTACAATGTGACTCCGCTTCCGTATTTCGGAGCAGGATCCGAATCCGACACCGGCTTTATGCTGGTTCCGGAAGGCGGCGGTGCGCTGATCAACTACAACAATATGAAGACCGCACAGAGTGACTACTATGCGAATGTATACGGCTGGGATATGGATGTCCGCAGAGAGTATGTCATCCACAATACCAGAGCATACTTCAATGTATTCGGTCAGTCCAACGGTGACAGCTCTTACATCTGCATTATGGAAGACGGTTCTTCCTACGCATCCGTAAAGGCGACCGTCAGCGGCAGAACAAACGATTACAACTATGTAGATGCAATGTATCAGCTCTGCACCAGAGAGCAGTACGACATCAGTGATCTGGCAAACTCGGATGTATACGCATATCTTCCGCAGCTGCCGGCAGGCGAAAAGATCGTACAGCGCTATCGTTTCGTAAACAGCAATGATTATGTGGATATGGCGTATGCATACCGTGATTATCTGGAGAATAAGTACGGTCAGTATATGTCCTTAAATACCGACAGCAAGGCACCGGTTTCGATCGAGATCCTGGGTGCGGTGGATAAGGTACAGCAGGTACTCGGTGTACCGGTTTCCAGACCGTTAAAGCTGACTTCATTCAAGGATGCACAGGCAATGATCGAGGATCTGTCCGCACAGAATATCGGAGCGATCTCCGTGAAGATGACCGGCTGGTGCAACGGCGGTGTGCAGCAGAAGATCCTGAACAATGTAAAGATCGTTCGTCAGTTGGGTTCGGAAAAAGATCTGACCAACCTGAGCAAGAAGGCAAGTGATCTGGGTGTAAACCTGTATCTGAACGGTATCACCCAGTATGAACACGACAGTGATATCTTTGACGGCTTCAACTCTTATCGCGATGCGGCAAGACTGCTGACCAGAGAGCGGGCAGAGCTGTTTAACTACAGCCATATCACCTATGAAGCAAGAGAAGGTTTCAAGAGCTACTATCTGTTGCATACACCGCTTGCTATGAAGATGGCAAACAACCTGGTGGGTGCAGCCGGCAAGTACGGCACAGGCGTTTCCTTTGATGATATCGGTATGGACCTTTCCTCCGACTTCTATCGTAAGGCAACCTACAGCCGTGAGAATGTAAAGGGACAGAATGTAGCATTGCTGCAGAGTCTGGATGACAAGAAAGTTATGATCAATATGGGTAACGATTACGCGATCCCGTATGTTGATATGGTAACCAATATGGATCTGAAGGGCAGCGGTTATACCGTACTGGATGCAGAGGTTCCGTTCTATCAGATCGCAGTACACGGTTACATTGATTACACTGGTTCCCCGATCAATATCTGCGGTGACGATCAGGAAGAACTGCTCAGCAGCGTGGAATACGGCGCAGGTCTGCAGTTTACTCTGATGAGCGAAAGCGCATTCGTATTGCAGAAGACACTGTATCCGGAATATTACGGATGCGAGTATGAAGCTTGGAGAGACCGTATGATCGAGATGTGCCAGAGATACAACCGTGAGCTGGGCCACACCTTCAATCAGGAGATGACCGGTCACGAAGTATTGAGCGATTATGTGAGATGTACTACTTATGCGGACGGTACCAAGGCGTATGTAAACTACAGCTTTGCAGATGAGTATGTAGCAGCTGATGGTACGGTAGTTCCGGTTAGAGAGTATGTGGTAGTAAGATAATCGACAAAGCTTTTAAGTATTCGATTGATTTTTCTTAAAAGGAAAGGCAGGAGTTCATGAAAAAGAAATCAGGGCATAAGCTGGTAGGCTTGGAAAAAAGAAAGGCGGTTGCGGGGTATTGCTTTATTGCTCCGTTTATCATCGGATTCTTGGTGTTTATGATCCGACCGTTCTTCCAGTCGCTGTATATGAGTTTTACTACGGTAGAACTGGGTGCCGGCAAATTTGATATGATCTGGTGCGGTATCGAGAATTACTTCTTCTCGTTCCGAAAAGATCCGGATTATGTTCGTCTGTTGACGGAAGAGTTGTTACGAATGGTGCTGTATTCGTTCGCGATCATCGTATTCAGCTTCTTCGTATCCCTGATCCTGAATCAGAAATTCCACGGAAGAGCATTGGTACGAGCAGTATTCTTCCTTCCGGTTATCCTTTCTTCCGGTGTTATGCTGGGTCTGGAATCCAACAACCAGTTGGTGGCAACCCTGCAGCAGACCGTAGAAGAAGCCACGGTAGGTATCAGCGTTACCGACGGTCTGAAGACGATCCTGACGACAGCCGGTGTCGGTACCAGAGCATTTGAATGGGTATTCGAAGTAATTGATAACATCTATGATGTAGCATTGGCATCGGGAATCCAGATCATCATCTTCCTTTCCGGTCTGCAGACCATCCCGAAGAGTATGTACGAAGCAGCCGATATCGAAGGCTGTACTGCTTGGGAAAGCCTTTGGAAGGTTACCTTCCCGATGATCAGTTCTCTGTTCCTGGTAAACTGGGTTTATACGGTTGTTGACTTCTGTATGAGATCCGATAACGAGGTCATCGACAAGATCCAGAAGATCATGATCGAGCAGCAGAATTACGGTGCGGCATCTGCAATGACCTGGATCTATTTCCTGATCGTTATCGCGTTTGTAGGTGTTACTTCGTTAGCTATTTCGAAAGGGGTATATTACGGTGATTAATGTAGACATTAAAAAAGACACATTTTGGGACAGAAATGCCAAGTCCGGAGGATATCTTTTCAGAAAAAAGGCTGTTGAAGTAACAGTGGCCATCTGCAGATTTATCCTGCTCTTCGGTCTGAGCTTTTTGATCCTGCAGCCGGTATTGAACAAGATCTCCGTCAGCTTTATGACAGAGGAAGATCTGTTTGACCCGATCGTTATTTCCATTCCGGTGCACTTTACGACAGCAAACTATACCCTGGCAGCCGAGATCATGAACTACAAGCAGGGCTTTCTCAATTCCCTGGTGATCTCGCTGACGACTTCGATCGTACAGATCGCTATGTGTACACTGGTAGGTTATGGTTTTGCACGATTCAAATTCCCGCTGAAGAAGCTGTGGTTTGCATTCGTAATGCTGGTAATCGTAATCCCGCCGCAGGTTATTTCCAACTCCCTGTTCCTGAGTTTCCGTTTCTTTGATATTTTCGGAATCATCAAGATGATCAAGGGTGAGAGCCTGAACCTCCGTGGTTCCATCATTCCGTACTATATGATGTGCCTCGGATGCATGGGCTTGAAAGACGGTCTGTACATTTATATGATCCGCCAGTTCTTCCGTAATATCCCGGTGGATATGGAAGAGGCAGCTTATGTAGACGGTTGCGGTATGCTTCGTACCTTCGTTACGATCATGCTTCCGGAAGCAAAGCCGATCATTACTTCCTGCTTCCTGTTCTCCTTTGTATGGCAGTGGACCGATGGTTTCTACTCCAGAATGTTCCTGGGAACAACGACTCTGGTAAGTACGAGTATTTCCCGTATCGTAGATTCCCTGGGTGCTTATATGCAGCGTATCCTGGGTGTTACGGTTACGATCTCGCAGGCATATTCCAACTGTATCCTTTCTACCGGTACTCTGATGGTAGTAGGACCGGTGCTGATCCTGTATCTGTTTGCACAGAGACAGTTCGTGGAGAGTATTTCCTCTTCCGGTATTAAGATGTAAAAATAGTAAAATTTCATAAAAAAGTGTTCGCTTTTTTCGAAAATGTGGTATAATCTTCTTGTTGGTCTCCGGTGCAAGTCGATGATCAACGGGGAGGTTCACAGAGTTTCCATTGTGGGGCTCTGAAAAAACAAACATTCATAAACAACAAGGAGGAATGTATGAGAAGGAAACTGAATCAAAGAGTAATGCCGATCATTATGGCTGCTTCCATGGCTATGAGCCTTGCAGCTTGCGACAATGGCAATGGTGGTGGTGCTAATCCGCCTGCTGGTGATCCGAACCCGACAGATGTTACAACTGTTACTCCGGATACTCCGACTGAGCCGAGCGCTGAACCGACCGAAGCTCCGGATGACGGCGAGCCGTATCCGGTGATCAAGGATGCTGACGGCAACCCGATCGACCTTGGCGGTATCGAAATCGTAATCCGTGACTGGTGGACCAACCCGGATGATCTGCTTCCGGAGAACGCACAGAACGATTATGATGAAGAAGTTGCTAACTATCGTGTATGGGCTCAGGAGAAGTACAACTTCACCATGACCCAGACCGCAATCTCTGACTGGGGCAGCACTCCGACAGACTTTGTAGATTATGTAACATCCGGCGGTGATGACACCAACTATATCTGGATCGTAAGAGATGATCCGGCTATCGCTCAGGCTATGGCTACAGGTCTTATGTATGACCTTTCCAAGTTGGATTGCCTGGACTTCTCCCGTGATAAGTTCACCAGCAACCTGCTTCACAAGCAGTACACCTACAAGGGTGGCATCTACGCTATGTACACCGGTCTTTCCGAGCCGCGTGATGGTTTGTTCATCAACGAGACTCTGTTGAATGACAACAACATCGACCCGAACACCATCTATGATATGCAGAAGAATGGTACCTGGACATGGGAAGCATTCGAAGACATCATGGATCAGGTCCAGGCAGATACCGATAACGACGGTACCAACGATATCTGGGGCTTCACCGGCAACACCGGTTCCTTTACTGCTGACTGCGTATACAGCAACGGCGGCGAGTTCATCGGTTCCGATGCAAACGGATATGTTTACAAGCTGGAAGATCCTAAGACCATCGCAGGTTTGGAAGAATCCGCAAAGATTCAGACAAACTACTATATGCCGAGACCGGAAGATGCTGAGTGGGATTACTACAAGCAGGAGTTCCTGAACGGTACAGTTGCATTCTGCTGTGACGGTTTCTATGCAGGCTGCTCCGGTTCCTACTTCAACGAGACAGACTTCGACATGGGCTTCGTTATGATCCCGGCTGGTCCGGACGGTTCTCTGGTTAACTGCTGGTCCAACAACCCGGTTGCAATCCCGGGCTGCTATGATGACGATACCGCTTGGAAGCTGGCTATGGCTTACAACATCTGGACAGAGGATATCCCGGGATACGAAGGCTACAACGGCCAGATCTCTCGTGCTCGTTCCGGTAACATCAGCTCCCGTGGCTGCGATGAGACCGTTCCTATGATGTGCGAAGCAGAGCATGGTATCATTTCCTACACCGGTATGGTTCCGGGACTGGAAGCTGGCCCGACTCTGATCTGGAACATCGGACCTGGCGCAGATGTATCGGCTGCAGTTGACGAAGCAGCTGAATCTTGGAAGACCTACATCAACGATGCTAACAAGGGCAACTAAGATTTCGACGGCTCTATAAACTAAAAGTGTAAGGAAGAGGCTGTATCTGACGGTGCAGCCTCTTTTTTCAGAGTAGGAGTAAGTATGGAGACTAAAGTAAGATTTCATCTGCCGGGACTTCGGTACAATTATCCGCTGAATATGTTTTGGATCAGTATGCTGGAACAGTATCCCGAATATTTTCGGGAAGGCGTAGAGATCGGTTCATGTTTCGGCGAATTCCCGATGTCTTTGTGGACCGGAGGCCGTTTTGTCGGTGGGGACCAGTGCGATGCCGGATACATCAAATCCGTGATCAAGAGTATGAACGATAAGGGGATCCCCATCCGTTATACCTATACCAATCCGGAGATCACCGAGAAGGACCTGGAGGATCCGTATTGCAATTTCTGTATGGATTGCGCCAACAACGGGATGAATGAAGTAATGATCTTTTCACCTGTTTTGGAAAAATATTTACGAGAGAAATATCCGAATTTTGCATATAACAGTTCCACATGTAAGGAGATCCGAGATATTGAGACCTTAAATGCGGAGCTTGAAAAAGATTATAAATATGTGGTGCTGGATTACAACCTGAATTACCGCTGGGATATCTTAAAGAAAGTGAAGCGCCCGGAGAAACTGGAGCTTTTGGTGAATACACTCTGTATCCCGAACTGTCCCAGACGCGGGGACCACTACAAGAACCAGGCAAGGAACGAGCGCATCGCTCTGGAGAACCGCAAGCTTCCGCCCGAACAGCGCAAGCCGTTGATCCCGTGGACCTGTGAGTACGGTGACAAGAACTGCGTTCATACGATCCAGAACTATGAAACCTTCATCAAACCGGACGATATCTGGAACAAGTATGTACCTTTGGGCATCAACAACTTCAAGATCGAGGGCCGTACAGCCAATCTGTTCTCCCTGATCGATACCTACTGCCTGTTTATGCTCAAGCCGGAACGCGCCGGCGAAGCAAGACTGCAGCTGCTCAACAACCTGACCCACGCCGGCATCATCCATGTCAGCCGCCCGAAACCGGGTGTTTGGCCATAATCTTAGGAAGGGGCCCACGAAGCGGGAAGGTTTCCTAAGATATTCACAAGGGGGGACCCACGAAGTGGGGGGATTCCTTGTGATGTGAGGGAAACGACAGATTAGAGAGAATCGCTTGAAGGGGTACTCTACCTTCTGTTTGTTGAAAGCGACAAAGACTCTGTTATACTTGCCTTCCCCCCTCTGGGGGGAAGGTGGCCGAAGGCCGGATGAGGGGTTCTGCCGCTAAAGAAAAACTATAGGAGACAATATGTCTAAAAAAATCTACTGGCACTTGCCGGGTTTCTGCTATTTCAAAACCTTAAACCTGACAGTGCTCGACCTAATGAAAAAATATCCATCATGTTTTCGCGATGGTTACTGTGTCGGCAGCGTATACGGCACCTTCCCGGGCGCGATCTGGAACGGTGGTCGAACGGTTCTTGGTTTTACATCCAAAAACGATGTGGAACGCACCATAAAGGAATACAATTCCCGCAATGTACCGCTGCGTTTCACATGGACCAATCCGCTCATCGGTGAGGATCAGACCAAGGATACGCTCTGCAATCTGATCATGTCACTTGCGCAGAACGGAATGAATCAGGTACTGGTCAATTCTCCGGTTTTGGAGGATTATCTGCGCGAAAAGTATCCGGATTATAAGTATGTATCTTCCACGACCAAGCGGATCGTCGACAGCGATGCCCTGCAGAATGAACTGAAAAAAGACTATTTTATGGTAGTGCTGGATTATGATCTGAACCACGATGAAGAAGTGTTAAAGAGCCTGGAGCCGGAGGCGCCACGGGTAGAGATCCTGGTGGACGAGATCTGCTTCCCCCATTGCCCCAAACGCCTGGAGCATTATCGGGATGAAGCGGAAAAGCAGTTGCAGTACGAGATCGCACCGCCGTTTGACTGCCCCAACCGTCAGCAGAAAAAGAGCTTTGATGACTGCAAGAACCGTCCGGCCTTTATTTCTAAGGAAGACATAACGGGTTATATCGACCGCGGTTTTGAAAACTTCAAACTGGTGGGACGCGGCTTGCCGATCAATGTAGTGCTGGATTCGTATATTTACTATCTGGTAAAGGATGAAGAACAGGATTTCATCCGCAGAGAAATAACCAAAGCCCTGCAGGATGCTGCAATGAAAAAAGCAGCTCCGCGCAGATAAAATAACACGCTGGCCTTCCACACTCCGGGGGGAAAACCGGTTCCTGCTTAGCGAGCTTGCGAGTTTAGCAGGACTGTTCGCCGAAGGCCGGATGAGGGAAAATTTCTCAGGTCGTCTCCGCATCCTCTGCAGAATCCTCTTCCGCAGGTTTATTCTTTGCAAGGATCGCGGCTTCGGCAGCTTCAAAATCGTGATTGTACAGAACAGCCGCCAAAAAACCGGGAGCGGAAAAGCAGAAGCACAGCTCCAGCGGGAACAGCAGCAGTCCTAACCGACCGACCAGAAATAACAAGAACGGGAACGCCGTAGCAAACATGATCAGCAGTGTTCTCGGGAAATGCTTAAAGGAATAGAGAAACGCTGTCTTGAAGGTTTTCGAAATGGGATTGTAAAACTTTGCCTGGATCGGAAATATCATAACCCCGACAAAGAACAAAAGCGCCAGTGCGGCAATGATCCCGCCCAGGATAAAAGTACTGGTCTCGGTGGGATTGATATACATCAGGTACAGATCGGTTCCGAAAAAGCCGACGATCGCCAGTAAGATCAGCCAGATCGCGGTGGACTGTCGCAGATTATCTTTGAAAGAATGGAAAAACTGCTTGCTGATCTTGTTTTCGTGGTCCCGTACCAGTTTCAGGCAGCAGTAATGCATCGCGGTAAACGAAGCACCGGCGGTTACGATGGGGATACACATCAATACGGTAAGGAGATTCAGGATCACCAGATCCGATGCCTTTCCCAGCGTGCGCATCAACGGACTGTCTATATTAAAAATCTTCAAAATAAATTCCTCCCTGCATATTGCGAACTTTTACAATCTCACCTATTATACATGAAGCAGGGCGGAATGTACAGTAGAGGAATACACCGGGCTACCCGGATAAATTAGAGGTTATCGAGGTCAGACAAGGGGACGGTTCTCAGACAAGGGGACGGTTCTTATTGTCTGACTAAGAAATATTTATCATTAGGCTTTGAAACGATACGGTCAGACAAAAGAACCGTCCC
>CAMJAP010000049.1 GCA_946403625.1 uncultured Lachnospiraceae bacterium | reverse complement strand
CATATAACACCAAACATTTTCATGTAAGCATATAGCAATACATTGTTGTGCCATTGTCATTAGATCATCTTTAATATTATACGAATATTCAATATCCTGATACTTATTAATTTTTAATACAACTTGTTTCTCGGCCAGTGTTTTATAATACTGTGCACTTCTGTTTTTATTTTTTTCTATAAGGCATACATATCTGTTTGTATACTTGTTTGTCTCCTTATTTTTAAGCTCATTACACATCTCTTGAATTTTACTTATCTTTGCAGTCAAACCTTTTAAGCTCGTATTACCCATTTGTATTTGTTGGTCTTTTGATATTTCCCAATATTTCTTTTCACATTTTATTTTTTCTTTACTCGTCCCTCCGCTTTTCATATTCAAAGAAACAGCAGGAGTAAGCGCAAATAGTCTTGTATTTGCGTCTGCACGGTTTTTTTTCTCCATTTCAACCCAAAGTAAAGATAATCTCTCTTTGATTACTGAAGAATCATCAAACTTCAGTTTTTCAATATTTTCATTTGCCAATTCCAAGCTTGAAGCAATATAGAGAACATTTTGTGGGCTTTGTTTGTTTTTTGTCCATCGTCTTGCAACTTCGGATGCAATAACTGTTTTTCCAAGCCCCGTTTCATCCGCCAAAAGATAAACATTCTTAGTTCCAAAAAAATCAAGGATGTGATTTACTGTCTTTTCCTGAAAATTATTCAGCACAAAATCATTCATATGTCTTCTCCAAATTCTTTATCATTATATCAATTTGTTCAATCCACTGTTTGTCATATAAACTGTTACGAATGTCTTTAAGTTCGTCTATTATCATTCTCTCTGATACTTCAATGCCATCCCCCTTTCTCTTTTCGAGATTCCTAAACAAAGTCTCAAACAGACAGGGAATGCTTTCCAAAGCCATGCCTTTTTGTTCTTTTTCTTTTTTCTCTCCTGCTCCGATCAAATTTCCAGGCTTTCGTCCTGTCAGCACTGACATATCGCTTTCTTTTTGCAATAAAGCCTTTCTATCTTCTATAAGTTTTATATATTCATTATACGAAAGTGCTTCTGGAATATTATCCGTATAACAGCTCTCCGCATAAATACTTTCATCAATATGGAGCATTTGTCGACGTTCATTTTCCACATAGTAACTGGCCACATCGTATGTTGGTCCCCATTCTTCATCTTTGTTCAAATTATCAGACACGACATGAATCTTAAATCCATCCTCTCCCTTCTTATTCACATAAATCCGACTGTTATTTGATAATATTGTCGCCGGATCCTCATCATCAAATTCATCTTCATCTACAAGTACTGAATAATCTTTTCCCGAGTCATACTCTTCTGTCCATTCCTCATCATCAAAAAAAACTTCTTTTGAACAATATACATTCTTATCGCTTGTTTTAAGTTCCAACAACATTTCGCAATGTTTTTCTTGAGCTGCTTTTGTCAAATTCGCTGATCCGACTATCAAATGTCCACATTCATTCTCCTCATACCAACGGAAATATATTTTAGCATGATACTTTCTTTGAGCAATTAATTGTCCGTCCCTGTATCTGCCTTTTCCAACTCTAAATGAAATCCCCTGAGCATTCTCAAATATTTTCTGTATTTGTTGTGGATAAGCTAGGATTTTCACATTTTTTGATAGAGTTTCAATTCCGAATTCATCCAAATACGGTGAAACAATCTTTGAACTATCTCGAATCTTTCTAATCATTTCCCTAGAAAATCTTTTTTCATCGTACGCAAATTCAAACAAACCTGCGCCAAAATTTTCGATAGATGACGAAATCTGGTAATTCTTGATGTTCTTTACATGTGTCTTCAACTCCTCTGGTATCAAACTTTGATCTTTTGTACAATTAATGAGATAATCTAGATAGCCTGCCACTTCTTTCCCATTGGTTGCATTCTCTTCTTGTTCAAATAAGATTGGTAATATATAGTCGTAGTTTCCATTTCCATTAATGTTTTTTGTCGATAAAATGAAGACATATTTATTCTCATAACATAATATTACAAACTTTGTATGTAAATATCCTTTCACATCAGGAATTGCATACACAAGATTACCATTATACAAATCACGATAACGATTTGTGTCTTTTATATATACTTTGTCTGTAAACAGAAACGATTTATCAAACTTAATCTTTTCAGAATAATCCCGTCCAAATATCGTTTTATTTATGCTTCTCCACTTATCTAAATCCACCCCAAAAGTCGCTCCTATAACATAATTTGGTTTTCCATATTTCTTTACGATTTCTTCAAAAAAACTTTGATAATTATATTCTTTACAATCCATATAATACACGACACCCCGCTTTACTTTCATTTTGCTCATTTAATAATGCATTTATTATTGTAGTATAGTTCACCTTTACTGTCTTATTATTTCCTATATATCGATCAATCCATCCTTTCTCCACATATAAAATCAAAAGCGTCAAGTCGTGCTTATTAAGCAACTTATTTATGCTATCACATGTTGTCTTAAAATCTTCTGTTTTTAAAGAGTTCGCTTGATTTCTGAGTTCTTTTGCAATTTCTATTACCTTACTCTCTTTAAGGTCCTTAACAGAGTTTGGTTTTGTCTTATCACATATACATATACAAACCTCTATTAAATTGCCCATTAGATATGTTCTATTCGGTCCTGTATTCGTATCAATATGAATCTGGCCCACTTCAGCACCTTTTTCGCAAAAACTTATTTCATCAACAGATAATCCATCCAGAATTCTATTTATTTCATCTTTTATTATCTTTCTATCATATTTTCCCTGCAAGATGACCTTTTTTTCTACTAACCACATAGTTTTTCTCCTTTATCACACTTCTATGATTCCGCAAAGCGATAATATTATAGTTTTTTATACTCCACCGGATCCTTGTTTTATAAAAACTGTATATATATTATAACCCCTGCCTATCCTCCCCGCAAGCGCGATATTCCTCCGTTCCAACATAACTACCACCCCCTCGCATGTTTTATCACACTTCCGTCAAATATTCCCTCGCCGGAATGATGTGTTCTTCCCTCAGCTTGCGCTGGTGCACCGATTGATGCAATCCCAATAGCCTTCCCCTGAGAATTAAGGAATAAATACTCTCCGGATCCAAACCGATTCCTGTTGCCAATGCATATCTCATCATAGTCCACAAATACAGATCATTGCACAATTCTTCTGCACACACCAGTGATTTACGCATATATTTTTCTACGCTTGGTCTGATTTCGATATTCAGATGCTTCATTTTTTCAACCATTTCCTCCCATGTCTCTTTTTTATAGTTGGTTCCTTTCTTGCTCCAGGGATTAGAAATTATTCTCCGGCGAAGTTCATCCAAACTCAAGAGAACAATTATCGCCTGCTTTCGGTATTCCAAGCACTGAACTGGTTTTATCTTACGCTCATACGGCCGCTTAAGATCCTCATCAAAATAAACCTTTTCAAAAAACAGATCACTAATCGTATACCTCATAAACTCGCGTATTTTCAAACCGCATTTCCGCAATTTCTTTCTACTATCGCTATCATTGAGTTGGGGATCCATCTCAAGATAATTGTTCCAATTGCACATCTCGCAAACCAGAAAAGTTTCTATTACATCATTCATTTCTACATCCGTATCAAGATACTCTGTCATATCTATTCCCATTTCCCTTTCCTCCTTTATGCTTGTCTGTTTTTCTCACCTTGTATTCATATTATAGAATGTACCCCTGTGCAATATAGCACAACCTTTATTCTCCCGTCCTCACGCTGCTTTTCCGGAAAACATCCTTGCATGGCCTGTTCAGAAGATACAATAAAAAGAGCCTGTGCATTTTCGCACAAGCTCCATACTGTTCAATATTTTAGTACCCTTCCTTCTTTCTCAACATCCGCAGTTCCTTCCGCTTCTTGCCGTTCTCCCACTCGATGCGCTCTGCCTCATTCTCCAGGATCAGTGGCGGTACTTTCATCGGCCGGTCATCATCTCCCATGCACACCATCACAAAGTAGGCCCGGTTGATCGGATGCCTGGAGCCGTCCCGCTTCTCCACATAGGAATCCACGCGCACCTCCAAAGAAGTATTCCCGACATAAGTTACTTTTCCGATCAGCACCACCAGATCGTTCAGATACGCTCCGGACTTAAACTGCAGATTATCAACCGCAACCGTTGTAGCATCCCTTCCGCAATGTCTCCTGGCTGTGATTGCTGCAATCTCATCGATCCAACTGAGCAGTACCCCGCCGAACAGTCGATTGATACCGTTAATATTCTCATACATCACGGTATGAAACTGCTTCGTTGTTGAATCGCATACCGTTCTGCCTATGTTTTCTTCCATATCTGCTCCTTATATCACCTATTGTACCATCTTGATCCATATTATAACCCCTGCCTATCCTCCCCGCAAGCGCGATATTCTTTCCGGATGTTATGCGCCCCGATTCAAGTTTCAGCTTTTTTATGATATAATATCCCCATACGCAATATTGCATATGTCCAAGCCGATAGAATACCTGTGCTTCCCGGAGGTGAATGAGAAATGTCGATCTGTACCCTATGCCCGCATCATTGTGATCTAAAGGAAGGCTCCCGCGGACGCTGCCTGGCCAGAATCTGTCAGGATGGCCGGATCGTTTCCGACAATTACGGTGTTATCACCTCTTTGGCTCTCGATCCTATTGAAAAGAAGCCTCTGGCCCATTTCTGTCCCGGCAGTCGCATCCTATCCGTCGGCAGCTTTGGCTGTAATCTGTCATGTCCCTTCTGTCAGAATCACGAGATCTCACATCCCACCGAACTGTCCGAACTCAAAAATCATTCCAGGATCATAATGCCGGAAATGTTGGTGGAACTGGCAGAGCAATGCATCCCAAACGGCAATATCGGCGTCGCCTTCACCTACAATGAGCCTTTGGTCGGTTTGGAATATGTTCTGGATGCCTCCGATCTTTTGCACCGGCACAATCTGAAAACCGTTTTGGTTACTGCCGGTCTGGCAGAACCGGATATTGCCGAACAGCTTCGCGGCCGGATCGATGCTATGAACATTGATTTAAAGGCATTCACGGATCATTTCTATGACATGGTCGGCGGAAAACGGCAGACCGTAATGGATTTTATTACCATCGCATCCGGATTCTGCCATGTGGAACTCACCTGCCTCATCATCCCCGGATTAAACGATAGTCCGGAAGAGATGGATGCCCTTGCCTCGTGGATCGCCGGCCTGCCTAACGGTACGGAGATTCCTCTGCATGTCTCCCGCTTCTTCCCCCGTTATCGTATGACCGACCGGCCTCCTACCGACATAGACCGGGTATATGCTCTGGCCGATGTTGCAAAAAAGCATCTTAAGTATGTCTATACCGGCAATTGCTGATCCGACAATCACCTTGGGAGATCGACACTTTACCGGTCTCTTTTCACAGAACGCTATAAATGGAGCAAGATCCGTTTCGAAAAAACACCGCTTTTATGATATAATATAGGCAATATTGCACAGACACGAACCGGGAGGATACCTATGGGAAGCATTTCCAAAAAAGCGCAGCCTCGCACAAAAGGCGAAACATCCACCAACAATATCCTTTATCTGATCTTGACACTAAAAAACCACAGTGACCGCAATCACCCTCTCTCGATCCGAGAGATCACCGAATCTCTGAACAATGACTTCGGTTCTTATGGCATCCAACTGGACCGGACCACCGTACTGCGGCAGTTGAACAAGCTGGAAAGCGAACGGATCGGCCTGTTTCGCGAGCAGAATGATGAAATCACGGAAATCACCGATTCGAAGGATCTGGATCTTCGTCACAACCTCGGTTTTTATATTGTCGGTTTCGAAGACAACGGGACAAAATATTACTACTATGAATCCGTTTTGCTGGAAAGCGAGCTGATGACACTCTATGACGCGATCGAAACCTACAACTACTTTGCTGTGGATGACATCAAAAGCATTTCACTGAAACTCTCCACGATACGCCCTCTGTCCGAGGATAAACTCAAATACTATCCTTCCCAGACAGATTGGGATCTCAAGGAAGATAATACGGTATTGCAAAATATCAGCACATTGGCCGGGATCATCCAAAGCAGTCAACTCGCCGATATTGATTACGGCGAATACAACAAGTCATTGAAATTGGCTCAAAAAAAGGGCTACCCGAAAACCCTTCGCCCGCTGCGCCTGCTATGGAGCAACGGTTATTACTATTGCATCATGGGGATCAAAGGATACAGCAACACGATCAATCTCCGTGTTGACCGCATCCTTTCGATCGATCCCGTTCCGGCAGACAGTAAACAGCTGAAAGAATACTCCGGCTTCGATGGGATAAACGGCAGCAACGACCCGGATTCCAAATCTTCCTATCGTTCCAAAAATCCGGTCATGTATTCCGGCGCCCAGAGAAATTTTCATATACTTGTCAATGCATCCGCCAACAATATGATGAACACCATCGTGGATGTCTTCGGAAAGAACAAAAAAACAGTGCCCGTAGATGCGGACACTGCCAAAAAATATCATATCACCGCAGGCGACTGGGTACAGCTCCACCTGAAATGCACCGCAGACGGTATGGAGCTCTTCGCCACCGAATACTGCCGCGATGTGATCATCATCTCCCCGGAGAAATCTGCGCAGAATGTACGGGAGACACTGAAGCTGGCGCTTACACGCTACGGCATGTAACCCCCGGCAGCCTTTCGGAAACCCGTACTAAACTTACCGCAAAAAATCCTGTGCCTTTTCGCACAGGATTTTCGTTGTTTATCCTATTTTTGTTCCCCCGGGATCCGGAACATATCCACCACTGCATCGGCCAGCTGTTTTCCGGCTGCCGTACGCACCACGACATGCACCGCCACGATCGTCGCCCCTCTGCGGATCACATCGGTTTCCGCCAGGATCTCTTCCTCCTGATCCGTATTGGTCAGAAAATTCACATAGGCATTCTGTGTCACATAGATATTTCCGTCCGCCCGTGCCGTGATGCCTGCCGCACAATCGATCATGGTAAACAGCAGTCCCCCGTGGATCATATTGTACGGATTCTTATGCATCTTCTGCGGAACCACTCGCAGCACCGTCCGCTCCGTCGATTCCGATACGATCTCTATCCCGTTCTCTTCCATGAACGGATTCCAGCCTTTTTGATGTTCCATCGTTTTTATCTCCTGCGTTCTCTTTTTTCTCTTCGTTCTTTCGTCTCCCGCCGCTCTCTTTTCACATTCCGGCGATCCCATTTGTGCAAACACTGCAGCAACAGTCCAATACCGGCCAGTCCTGCCAGCGCAATGTTATAAGTCTTCGTGTCCAATTCATAAAACCGATCCGCCATACTCATCACCAGCATCGCCCCGCTGGCAGCCGTAAACATAATGATGATATAGTCCCCCAGGATCAGCGCAAGCACGCCGATCACGATACCGGCGAGGAAAGCGATCAACAGTCCGCGCTCCAACAGCTGCATCACTTCCTTCAGTTTGTCCAGGATCTGCGTGGTCTGTTCCCCGATCACGATCCTGACCGCTGCCGAAAGATCTCCTTTTTCCTTCACCTGCTCGATCCACAACCGCAGCAGCGTGTCCGTATCCGGAATGGCCGCCACACTCTCCCGTACTTCCGCATATGCCCGTTTCAAAAACCACAGGGCAACTGCCACAAAGGTACACAGCGATCCGGCGATATACAACGCGATCTTGTATTTCCACACGCCGATGATGCCAAAGATCAGCGCCGGGATCGCCGCAAAATAATACAGATCTCCGTGCCCCGTCACATCCAGGACCGCCATCCCGATCAGCCCGCCGATCACGGCGCAGACCACAAACTGTACACCTTTAAAAACATACAATCCCGCAAATAAAAGCAGCAGCCCCGCGATCAGATACACCACGATCGTCGGGGACTCCGTTACCACTGCCACAATATGATTCCAATACTCTTCGATCTCTTCCATTTTCCTGTCCCGGTTGTCCTATTCTTTTTCCGAAGATCACAGGCATTCCAGCAGCCCGCTCAATCCCTTTTCATCATATACCTTGCGGTAATACTCCACTTCTTCGGCGATCAGCCCGTCGATCACGCGCATGCCCAGCAACTCCACCGGTGCCTGATCATCCGTCATAATGTAGTCACCGCCCTGATATGCAACCAGCATCCCTTCCACCATATCCATCATCGCCTTCAGGTCCGTTGCTTCTTCTACCGCCTTCCCCTGTGCAAAGCGCTCCAGGATCTGCGGATCGGTCGATGCAAACAATTCCCGGTTGGTCGAAAACTGTGCGTCCACGGTATACACTACCGGAAAGACCGATGCGATCGTATCCGACAGATGCTCGGTGATGTTTCCTTCACCGCCGCCGCGCATATTCATATTGACGACCATCACACCATCCTCCTCCAGATGGTCCTTCACCAGTGAAAAGAATTCTACGGACGACATCTGAAACGGGATCGTGATATCCTGGTATGCATCCACCATGATCAGGTCGTATTTCTGCTTGTCCGCATTCAGGTACGCGCGTCCGTCGTAGGTGATCACCGGCACCTCTTCCGACAGTTCAAAATAGTTTCTCGCCAGATCCGTGATCTTGTCGTCGATCTCCACCCCGGTGATCTGCATATTGTCAAAATATCGCCTGCACTGCGTCGCATAGGTTCCGGTTCCCATCCCCAGGATCAGCACATCCAGATGGTCTTTTTCCTTCTGTCCCGCCATGTAGGCTGCCGCCATCGCGTAGTCATAGTACATCCCGGTCAGTTCCTTTTCCTTGCGGTACACGGACTGCACACCAAAGAGCACATTCGTGGCCAGCACCACCTGCCGGTCATTTTCATACACCTGCAGATAGTTGTAGACCGACTCTCCTTCGTAAGCCAGATTCTTTTCCCAGAAGGCAAAGCTGCTGTCGTGTCCGAAGATACAAGCCAGCAAAAACAGTGCTGCCCCCACCGGCAGTTTCTTCACAAACACCTTGGAAGTCACAAAATATACGATCGCCAGCAGCAGCAATATCCCCGCAAAGATCAAAAAGGTGATCGCCGTTCCGACCGCCGGAATCGATACAAAGGTCGGTACGAAGGTGCCGATGATGGAACCCACGGTATTGAAAGCATTCAGATTGCCGACCGTCCGTCCTTCCTCCGCACTGTGCTCCCCGTCCTGTTTGGCCGCCACCAGCAGACAGTACTTCACCAGTGAAGGCGTCACGGTTCCCAGCAGAAACAGCGGAAAGACAAAGACCACCATACAGGCCGCAAACGCCGCGATGATCAGGAAATTACTGCTTACGGTAAAGATCAGCGCCCCTGCGATCGCGATGATGATATACTTTCCGATCACCGGGATCAGCGCGATCCAGATGGCTGCGATGATGATCCGCCCGTAGAGTTTGTCCGGATCCGGATCCTTGTCCGCGCTCCGTCCGCCATACACATTTCCCAGCGCCATCGCGATCATGATCGTTCCGATGATGATGGTCCATACGATCTGTGAGGACGAAAAATACGGTGCCAGCAGACGGCTCGCTCCCAGTTCCACCGCCATCACGCTCATTCCCGCAAAAAACTCCGTCAGATACAGATATAATCTGTTTTTTAAGATTGCCCGTTCTTTCACAAGATTCCCCCTGCTTTCTTATTATGTATACTTACGACATACGGCTTGTATTTTACCATATCCCCGTGCACTTCACAATAAGGTCTCCGTCCGTTCCGTTTGGCATAACTAACTTTTCCGTTCACAATAGTTTCATTTGACCGACTTAGCACGCCATGGTATGATGAAATTACCATGGAAAGTATCTACAACGGTTACGAAAAAAAGTTGCATGAAATCGCCATCCGGGTCACGGAGCGCATCCGTGACTATGGTAGTACTTTTTCGGATAAAACCGGTAAAAAGCTGTTTGAGCACCTTTCCTGGCGTATCAAAACCGAAGAAAGCATGCGTTCCAAATGCATCGAAGACGGTCTGCCTCTCACGGCACACAGCGCTTTGAAAGAGATCCATGATGCCATCGGCATCCGCATCGTCTGTTTGTTCCTGAATGATATCCATAACAATATAGAAGAGCTGCGCAAGCTCCCGGGTTGCACCGTGATCGAAGAAAAGGACTATATCGGTGCTGCCAAACCAAACGGTTATCGCAGCTATCATCTGATCCTTTCGGTGGAAGATGACGAGCCGGATATCGACGGAAACACGCCGGGCACCTACTTTGCCGAGATCCAGCTGCGCACCATCGCGATGGATACCTGGGCCGCTTTGGAACACGAAATGCGTTATAAAAAAGATATCCGACATCCGGAACTGATCAGTGCGGAGCTCAAGCGCTGTGCCGACGAACTGGCCGCCTGCGATGTTTCGATGCAGACGATACGCGATCTGATCCGGAGTTGATCGATCGTTCTATTTGGGGATTACGGGGTTATATAATATGAAGATACTGTTAGCGGAAGACGAAACCGATCTGGCGGATGTGGTCAGCGCAATGCTCTCCCATTCCGGCTATACCGTAGATACCGTAAGCAATGGCCTGGAGGCTGTCGAAAAGGCGCGGGGCGATGCTTACGATGCCATACTTTTGGACATCATGATGCCGGTCATGGACGGGCTGGCTGCCGTTGCGGAGATCCGCAAAAGCGGCAACACCACTCCCGTTCTGTTTCTTACGGCCAAGACCGAGGTGGATGACCGCATTGCCGGACTGGATGCCGGTGCGGATGACTACCTGACCAAGCCCTTTGCTATGGGCGAACTGTTAGCCCGCGTGCGCGCAATGACAAGACGCCACGGTCAGTACAGCCCGCGCATCGTCACCCTGCAGGACCTGACTCTGGATACTTCCAAATCCGAGCTCACCTGCCGCAATTCCATCAGTCTGGCGATCCGCGAAACCCGCCTGATGGAGCAGTTTATGAACAATCCCGAGATCGCCTTTTCCACGGAAGAACTGCTGGAAAAATTCTGGCTGGGCGAAGACAGCGCCGATGCCGATGCGGTCTGGATGTACATCTCCTTTTTGCGAAACAAGCTAAAGGCCGTCGGCTCCTCTTTGGTCATCTCCGGCGAAACCGGCGGAGCCTATGTCCTGACACAGGGCGTTGCCGTATAAACTTTACAAACAAAAACAGCCGTTGTCCGCGCCGACAACGGCTGTTTTTTATTCCTCATCATTTAAACTGTATCGCAAAAGTGATGTCTCCGTTCTTGTAAGTGACCTGTATCTTCGCTCCCAGTTTCTTACAGATCTCCTGCGCGATGGACAGGCCGATACCAAACCCGCTCTTCTTGCTGTTGTGCGATTCGTCCTCGCGATAAAACCGTTCAAAGAACCTACGGTAATCCACCCCTGCCCCGGCTGCGTAGGTATTGGTCACGGTGAGCCTTGCACCCTTCCCGTTCTTTCCGCTAAAGCTGATTGCCACCTTTCCGCCGTCATCACAATACTTCGCCGCATTATCCAGCAGGATGGAGGTCAGTTCCTGTACGCCGCGCTTCTCCGCCTTGATCACGATCTCCGGCTCCACCTCTTTGGTAAATTCCTTTCCCTGCTGCAATACCACCTGTGCAAAATTCTCCGCCTGCTCTTCCACGATCTCCGAAGCATTCACATTCGAGAGCACCAATTCATCCTTTTCATCCAGTTTGGACAGCGTCACCAGCTCGGAGACCAATGCATTGAGGCGCTGCACCTGCCGCATGGTCGACTCCGTCCATTTACTCTTTCCGTTCAGTACCTCTGTCATCTCGGTATTGGCCGAGATCACCGCAAGAGGCGTCTTCAACTCATGGCTCGCATTGGTAATGAACTGCTTCTGTTTTTCCGAGTTGCGGATGAACGGATTCACAACATGCTTTGACAAAAAGATGAGGATCAAACTGAAGATCAGCAGGATCACCAGCGATACGACCAACAGGTAATGCTGCACCTGTCGCAGGATCCACACCCTCGAAGTACAGTCGATGAACACATACATCCGGCCGCCCCCCGGCATCTGGTTCGATTTGAAATAAAAGATGCTGCTGTCATGCATGATCTGCCCGTCGGTATCATTTTTCCGCGACAGCGTGACCGTCAGTTCCGCCGCCTCTTCATCGTCAATCGAAAACACCGACTCGGTATTGGCATTCCGCACCACACCTTCCTTATCGATGATCACCGAAAAGAATCGTGTCTCGAACTGCTGCTCCGGCGAAAGCATCAGCCGCTCCGATGCTTCAAACTGAATGCTCGACTTCGGCATCTGCCCGCCGTTTCGCAGTACCGCATCGATCAGCATATTGATCTGCGCCTCAAAAGTCTGCGAAGCCATATAATAGCCAATGACCGTGATCATGGCCAGCGCCAGCAGCAAAGCCAGCGTCGCCGCCGCAACAAATTGTGCCCGTAGTCGATTTAACATAGATTCCGCACTCTCCTTATTTATTCCGCATCCATCGCCGTATAGCGCACCCGTACAGTTTCACCCGGCAGGGTGCGTCCGCTCACATCCTTCTGCGAAAACGAGATCACCCCGACCTGTATCCGACTCCCATCGATCCCAAGCATCTTCTCGATCACATCGCGGTAGACGGAAAGCTGCGGTGCATATTTCTCCCGAAGCGCCGTCCCCATCTCGTCGTCCGTCAGCAGATAATCATTATCCGACTTGTAATCGATCAGCTGTGCACTGCCGTCTTTCATCACCAGGATCAGATCCGCGGTACCGTTCATCCATACTTCCGCGCCGTCCGCTTCCGTTCCTGCCTTATACGAAAACTTCACTTCCGGATAGATCGCATCCACCTGTTCCCATCGATCCGCCAGATACTCCGTATATGCCTTCGCGCAAGCATGGGCAAAGTGTTCCATCTGCGCTTCCGTCCCCTGTCCGGACTCCCGGATCTCCTGCGCACTCTCGGCTACCGCCTGTCTGCAGGATTCCTCGATCAGCTTCTCCGTATCCGCCGGTCCCGTCTTTTGCGCCGCAAAGCATTTCCCGACCAACAGTTCCATCGTACGGTGCAACACATTTCCCATGATATTTCCGATCGGTCTTTTTAATCGCGCTTCGCCGATCTCCTTCGCTGCACTGCGTCCGTTTTCTTTCGCCGCTTTCTTTGCCGCTGCCGCAGTCGGCGATGTACCGTTCTCCTCCCGGCTCGGTGATTTCCGTACCACCTTCCCTGTATCACATGTTTCCACACTTATCCCTGCCGGAAAATCGTCGCTTGCAACCCGGTAATCTCCGGGTGCTTCTGCATTTCCCGACCGTAATGCCTCCACTGCCGGTATGGCCGTTTGCACATCCTGCTGCAGATCCGTTTCCGCATCGATATTATAATTATAAGTCGTATCATCCGGTTTGGTATGGATCTTTATCGAAGGGCTCTCCGCATCCTTGGTCACCGGCGTTCCCAGTCTTGCCTTCGCAAACAGATCATTCTTCTTGATCACATCCATAAAGATCACTGCCTGCTTTGCTCTGGTGACCGCAACATACTCCAGGCGGTGAAACTCTGCGGCATTTTCTTTTTTCACGCGTTGTTCCAGATTCGCATCCTTGCGTACCATCGACCAGTCCTTAAATCCGGGATAATACTCTTTTCCGTGACGATAATCGCCCACACTTTTTTCTTTGCTGCCTCTGCGGTCCAGCATGATCACGATATTTCCTTCCAGGCCCTTGGTCTTGTGAAGGTTCATAAAATGCACGGCATTCGCTCCCCGCTCCATGGAAAGCTCATGCTCCAGCTTCTTTTCCACATAGTCCTGCATCGCCGTCACGATATCCACATTGTTATCATGATCCGCCATGCTCTCAAATACCGCCTCGATCATCTGCCGGATATGGCTCTGCGAAGAACGCGCCGTAATGTGATCCACATCCGCTCCCTTATCAAACAGGATTGAGATCTGCCGCTCCAGATAGAGTGCTTTTCCGTACGGAGTCATCCGTCCCGCATCCCCCACCAGACATTCCAGCAAATGTTCGGTGATGCGTTCCCGTTTTTCCTCTTCCGTACAATGCAGACTCATCCGCAGTGCCTCTTCCGCTCCCACGCGGCTGTATCGGTCTTTCGGATTCATCAGATAGCGGTACAGGCTCAGATAGATCAACAGGCAACGATCGGAATGCAGATCCTCTTCTCCTTCCATGATGACCGGAATACCGCTTTTTTGCAAGATCTCCAGATAAACACTCATCTTCTTTTTCGTTCTGGAGATCAGCAAAAAATCATCGTAACGGATTGCCCGCGAATCCGCTTCATACTGCCCCGGCGCTGTCTCCCGATATTCCGTGATCCGCCACTTGTTCTCGCCGTTCTCCTTTTGGGCATATATCAGACTCAGGATCAGATCCCTTACATTCTCTGCATCCTTCACCACAGCCTCCGGGATCATTTCCTTCTCGCAGTCATTGTACTCAAATGCTTCTACCTTCTCATCCGGCTTTGACTTAAAGGTACGCGTCACCAGGCCGATACTGCGATAGGCGTCTGCATTTCCGAAACGGTATATTCCTTTCAGGATCCCGTCTCCGCTGTTCGCCGACTTTTTCTGCCGCATCGAGCGGTATCCGCCGGAGGTCTTCTGCGCATTCGGATCGCCGTCCGTATCCTCAATGATCGGCGTGATCGGATCTGCCTCCAAAAATTTCGTATTCACCCATTCGATCACTTCTCCTACCGAACGATAATTATCGGACAGTTCATACACTTTTGCGTTGCTTTGCGCATCCGTCTCTTCCATTTTTTTCTTTTCCGCAAAATATACTTCCGGCTGCGCTCCGCGGAAACGATAGATCGACTGTTTCGGATCTCCGACGACAAAAAGCGCGCCGTCCCGCAGTTTCGTATGCGTCGCATCTGCAGGATCCGTTGCCAGCCTTCGGATGAATGCCGCCTGCAGCTCATCCGTATCCTGAAATTCATCCACAAAATAATGTTTGTATTTTTTCGCAAAATACGGCAGGACACTTTTTTCACCCTCGAGCATCACCAGATCCCGCGCCTGTTCCAGCAACTGGTCATTGGTGATCTCCTGCGGCGAGCGTCCCTCGCGATACCTGTCTCTTGCTTTGATCGCATGCTCCAGTACATGGGCATAGTATTGCTCTTTATTCTTCGCCTTTTCGATACCGCCTAAAATATCCGATGCTTTCTCGTCCGCATTTGTCAATATCTCCGTCAGATTCTTGCCCATCGCCTTTTCGATCTGCTCCTTCAGCGCCTGCATCTCCGCATTCACTTTGTCCTTTTCCAAAGGCGTTTTCATTTTGCTGATTTTCACAAACTGGTTTTTCAGGAGTTTGCAGCCCAGGCATGCGGCTCTTTGTAATTTTGCTTCTTCGGAAGTATCTTCCTCATCCGCCTTGTCGAAATACTCCTTTATCGCCAACGCAGCTCCTCCGATGAATTCCCCTTCCCAAACACCAGCCAGATCCTCCATGGTACTGACCTCCCAGGGCTTCTTCTGCGCCTTCTCCTGATTCACGCAACGCCGCAACGCATCCAGCAGTCTCTGCGCCAGGTTCACCCCGTCCGTGGTTCCGTCCATCCATTCCTTAATCCTTTTGACCTCTACTTTAAGATCCACACTCTTTGGTACCCCCGGGCTGTGGATCTTCGTATCTTTCGGAAGTTCCGCAATCTTTTCGTAGATCTTAACGATGTCTTCTCTTATGCTTCTGCGCATTCCTTCCTTATCGCCCAGTTGCTCCATCGTCTCCCATTCGGATTTTTGCAGGGTCCGCAAATACGCATTCAGGGCAGTTCTTTTTCGTTTCGCATTCTCTGTCTCTTCCAGCAGTTCCAATCCCTGCGGCAAGCCGATACTCAGGCCTTTCTCCTGCAACAGCACATTGCAGAAACTGTGGATCGTAGAGATCTTCATACGATCCAGCCGCTGAAAACACTGCTCCAATACGGCATCGTTTTCCTTCTTCTTGGCCACTCTGTCAATGATGCGTCCGCGCAGTTCTTCCGCCGCCGCATTGGTAAATGTGATCGCAACGATCTCGGAAGGATCCGCACCGTTTCGCAGCAGGTTCAATATGCGTGCCACGATCAGTGTTGTTTTTCCGGCTCCGGCACCTGCTTCCACAAACATATTCAATCGCAGGTCGGATACGATCTCTTCTCTCATTTCCGCTTCGGTCATCTGATCCGCTCTCATTCGTCGTCCTCCTCCTCTGCTGTTGTATCTTCATATCCGATCCACTTCCGGCAGATCTCTTTGTAGGCACAATAATTTCCGTTGCAAAATTCCTTCAGCCCGTAGACTGCCTTCGGATCGTTCTCCTGCAGTGACTCCCTCTCCCTTTGGATCAGAAGTTTAATGATATCATCCGCTCCGGCCGCATATTCGTCCATCATCCCGCTCTGCCAAAAACCGATTCCCATACACAGCTGTACATTGACCGGATCCGGGATCTTCGGCTGTTTCGCATCGTCCAGCGGGATCGCCGTTTCCAGATCATAACGGTCTTCCAAAGTTGTATGATTTCCCATATTTTCATACGGGAAAACATACCCGGTCCATGCAAAATCGTAATCGGTCGGCTCTGTCAATCCCAGTGCCTTCAGTTCCTCTGCAAACAGTTCCTTGATCCGTGCCTTCCCGGTCGCGCTTTCCAGATACCGGCAGATGGCGATAGAATACAGGATATGCTGTATCTGCTTACCGCTCTCCACCTCTTTGATCTTTTTCTCCTTGTTGCCGGTCTTGTAATCCACGATGCGGAAATGCAGGATCCCTTCTCCGTCCAGATACGCATCCACACGGTCGATGGATCCGTTCAGTTTGATCTCATATCCCACCTCAGTTTCACTGTTATCCGCGCTGCGCAGGATTTTGATCTTTCTTCCTTGGATCGGAACCTCGATCCCGTCTTCTCCGGCATTCTTTCCAAAGGCCAGCTCGCAGCCCAGCACCTTCCAGCATTTTCCGTTATCCCGGTCTTGTTTCCACATCCGGTGCGCATATGCAATATAATCTTTCGTCTTTTTCCCGTAGTATTCCTTCTCCCGTTCAAATACCGCAACGGAAGGATACGGCAATTCCTGCAATACCTTCTCTACCGCATGCGCATAGCATTCCGCAAAAATCGTTTCATTCACCGCATCGCTGCAGACACCTTCTGCCGGCATCGCCTTTTGAAAATATTCTTCCGCAAAATAATGAAACAGATTTCCGCTCTTCGACGGGATCAGCCACTGATGTGCCTCCGGCTGTGCCACTTCCCCGAGATACAGCCCGCGCAGATACTGATAATAATATTTCAGCGGGCATCCCAGCATCATCTGGATCGCCGACGGACTCGCCGATTCGATCACTTTTCGTTTCGGCTTTTTCACATCCTCCGGCATCAGTTCCTCTTCGGAAACATCGATGTTATCCGTTGTTTCTTCTTTGTTTGTTTCTTCTTGGCTTTCTTCTTTGGTTGCTTCTTCCGGTTCCGCATTTTCCTGCGACTTCTTTAATTTATCAAAATACTTCTCTCTTTTCTCCGCTCTCTCCGCCAGCAGCTGTGCACCGCGCACTTCCACTGCCTGCGCGATCTCTTCCTCGGCGATGCGGATATCCCGATCCCCCACATAACCGTCCCACGCCGTATAATCACTCACTGTCTCCACGGTGTGACCGGTACTGTGTTCCCGGAAAAAGATCGACTCCGCTGTATCGCGCAGATTAACGGTATCGTAATCGCAATACGAATACTCCACCACCGTCTGTATATTTTCTTTCGGCAGTATCGTCTGCAAACTCTTTTCCAGCGCATCCCGTCTTTTGGCATTCTTTTCCGAAGCCAGCAGCACATTGGATTCTTCCGTTCCTGCTCCCAAAAGATACTTTTTCTTATCTTCGTCATTCAGGATCGGTGACTGCTTATCATCCACCTGCATCGATGCCGCCGACAGTCCCACGATGAACAGATGCGAGCGTTCCATCACGGATACCGTTCCGATGGGTGCGATGAGTACGGCATCCTCCTCCTGCTTTCCGGCAAATGAGAAACTTCCGCTCACCGTGATCTTACGCAGTCCCGCTTCCAGGATCCGCAGTTTCTCCTGCATCGTACAACCGGCGCAGTCACACCACCGCAGCTCCTCCGCCATATCCAGGATCTCCTGTTTCAGGGCAGCCCTTTCCCGGTTCTGCCGATAGGTATAGACATCCGCAAATTTCCACAGTCGTTTTGCGATCTCATCGAGCCCTGCCGTTTCGTCAAAGATCCCGATGTACTCTTCCAGGCAGTCCGCAAATGCCAACTCGCCTTCGTCGGGATTTTCTTCTTTTCGTATCCGCGCACTGTATTCGAGGTAACGCTGTTTTCCCCAGCCGATCCCCGCTCCGTTCTGATAGGCCGATAACGGATTCAGCCACACATTTTCCGGCAGCTTATTCTGAAACGTCATGCAATGACATGCAAACGCTTTTCCCAGTTCCGCATACGAAAAATCTTCTGCTGCCGATCGTACCACCGCCAACAGAAAACGCATCAGTTCCGTCTCCGCTCCCGGAACGCCTTCCGCTATGGTATAGGCGATCCCGCGCAGTTCAAATTCCGCGCGAATATGATTCAGATATGCCGGCGACGAATAGTAGACCGCCGCATCGCCAAAGTGGATCTTTGCTTTGCGAGCTGTTTTATCCACCAGCATCTCTCCCACACGCCGCACTTCATTTGCCCGCCCGTAGGCTTTGTAAAAACGCTCTTCGATCGTATCCGATTTCTGCAGAAAAGTGATCTTTCGAACGGCTTTTTCCGTATCACTCTTCTCTGCAAATTTGCGGATCCAGTTCCATTCCGCCAGCGAAAACCGCGCCGTTTCGAGATAGCCGCAATAAACATCCGCACCGTTTCTGCTGCCGCAGATCCACGGCAACAACTGCTCCGGCGCCTCTTCCTTCTCCCAGATCTGTGTGGCAACGCAAATGCATTTTGCACGGTCGTACAGATTCTGTTCTTCCAGCGCCTTTTCAAACGCTTCGCATATTTTCTGCAACTCACGCAGACGCACTTCGTTTTGGGCGTCTTGTGCAAACGCATCCGTCACGCCGTTTTCCCGCATCTCACCGGTGCAGCGCAGCACATCCCGGATGGTCTCCTCCGACCAGGTGGTTTCCGGAAAGGTACTGTACTTTCCGGCCTTCAGAACATTTCGCATCACCCAGAATGCCGCCCCCGGCGTGATAAATTCCGGTGCCGCATCTCCCGTGCTTGCCTTCTTGGCATAGATCAGCTCCCGCGCGATCTGCTCCGGTGTGCAACTCTCGATATTCCAGGCATATATCCCTTCCTTCAGATTGCATTGCCGCATCAGCGCATTTCCGACGGACACTTTATCCGTAAAGATCAGTTTTTTCCCGACTTCTTTTTTCTGTAAAAAATCTTCCAGCCTGATTTCTGCCATCTCCATAACCCCTTTCTGTCCAGCTGTCGCTTATTCCTTCGCCCACTCGCGTACCAAAGTCTTTAAGATCTCGATCGTCGTGAGCAGATCGTCCACGCACAGGTATTCATGCTTTCCGTGGAAATTGCCGCCGCCGGTGCAGATATTCGGGCACGGCAATCCCATAAAGGTCAGTCTCGCCCCGTCCGTACCGCCGCGTACCGGCTCGATATGCACTTCCACACCGCACTTTTCCATCGCCGTCTGCGCCTTCTCCATGATCTCCGGATGCACATCCAGCCGCCCCTTCATATTGTAGTATTGGTCGTGCAGATCCAATTGCACCGTACCCTCACCGTACTTTGCGTTGATCGTATCCACCGCGGTTCGGAACACGTTTTTCTTTTGTTCAAATTTCGCATCGTCGTGGTCACGGATGATATATTCCGCCCACGCGCTTTCCACATCCCCCTGCATGTCGGTCAGATGGAAGAACCCTTCATAGCCTCTGGTGTGCTCCGGCCGCTCCTTTTCCGGAAGCAGCGCATGCAGATCCATCAATACCTGCAACGCATTGATCATCCGCCCGTAGGCATCTCCCGGATGTACACTGCGTCCCTGCACCGTCACCTTGGCTCCTGCCGCATTAAAATTCTCACCGGACAGTTCTCCCAATCGTCCGCCGTCCACTGTATAGGCATAATGCGCGCCGAAATTCTGTACCACAAAATGTTCCACGCCGCGCCCGGTCTCTTCATCCGCCGTAAACGCAATGCAGATCGTCCCATGTTTTTCTTCCGGGTGCGCGCAGAAATACGCCGCCATTTCCATGATCTCCGTCACACCGGCCTTATCGTCCGCACCCAGCAATGTCGTTCCGTCCGTCACCACCAACGTCTTCCCCGCCAGTTCTTTCATCTCCGGAAAATCTTCCATACGGGTGACGATCCCGGCTTCCGCATTCAGCACGATATCCTGCCCGTCAAATTTCTCGATCACCCGCGGCCGTATATCCTTTCCGCTCATCGCCTCCGAGGTATCCACATGCGATATAAACCCGATCGCCGGGATCGTCCGCTCCGGACAGTTCGACGGGATCGCCGCATACACATAGCCGTACTTGTCATCCTGCCGCACATCCGCAACACCCATCTCCCGCAGCTGGTCTCTCAGATGATCCAGCAAAACCCGCTGCCCGGGTGTACTCGGATATTCCTCTTTGTTGCTGTCCGACATCGTATCAAAACTTACATATTCCAAAAAGCGTTCCAATGCTGTCATAGTCTTCTCTTTCTTATATCTTTCTTATAAAATTTGAAAAGGGCAGCATATCGACTGCTGCCCAAAAACCACACATAACGATCAAAAACCCTATAACCGGATACCGCCGGTACGCGCCATACTCTGTTCCACTTCCACTTTCAGGATCATACTCATCGGGAAGATCAATTTCACCGGTGTACGCACTCCCTCCATACTGTCCACCGTGATGGTGAGCGTTCCTTCTACGATCGCGTGCTTTCCCTGAAATACCACATACTGCATTCCGCTCTCCGGATCCTGCTGTTGCTCGCCATATCTGTACAGATACGCCAGAAACGACGGATCACTGCTGATATTCGCAAACAATACTTTGATTAATTCCATAACCCTGCTCTCCTTTTATCAAAATAATTATATTCTGTTGCAAATACAGTTACATTTTACCAAATTTACCCCCGGAAGTCCATTTCTTTTATGTCAAAAATTTACAAATTCGTGACAAATAAAAAAGCCTGTCCCCACATATACGGGATGTCTCCCCATTAACAACCCTCAAATACAAAAAAAGCCTTCCCCCCGCATATACGGGATGTCTCCCCCATTAACAACCCTCAAATACAAAAAAAGCCTTCCCCCCGCTTGTGGGGGGAAGGTGGCCGAAGGCCGGATGAGGGGCAACTCTCCGCCTCTTACTTCTTCACCGCAACCAGCACATCACCCTGCTTCTCGATCCGTATCGTATCGCCCTGCGAGATCTGTCCGGACAGGATCAGTTTCGCCGACAATGTCTCCACGGTCTTCTGTATGTAACGCTTCAGCGGTCTTGCACCGTAGATCGGATCGTACCCGTTCTCCACAATGAAGCTCTCTGCTTCCGGAGCCAGTTCCACCGATACTTCCTTATCTTCCAGACGCGCATTGAGCGATTTCATGATCAGGCTCACGATACCGCCGATGTTTTCCTTGGTCAGCGGCTTAAAGAGGATGATCTCGTCCAGTCGGTTCAAAAATTCCGGCCGGAAGTGCAACCGCAGCTGCTCCGTCGCATCTTTTTCCGCTGCCTGCGTGATATTGCCTTCTTCGTCAATACCGTCCAGCAAGGTCTGCGCACCGATGTTGGAAGTCATGATCAGGATCGTATTCTTAAAGTCCACGGTCCGCCCCTGCGAATCCGTGATCCGCCCGTCATCCAATACCTGCAACAGGATATTGAAGACATCCGGATGCGCCTTTTCCACTTCATCAAACAATACCACCGAATACGGCTTGCGGCGTACGGCCTCGGTCAGCTGACCGCCTTCGTCGTAGCCCACATATCCCGGAGGCGCTCCGATCAGACGGGATACGGAGTGTTTCTCCATATATTCACTCATATCGATACGCACCATATTGCTCTCATCGTCAAAGAGCGTATCCGCCAGCGATTTGGCCAGTTCCGTCTTGCCCACACCGGTAGGTCCGAGGAACAGGAACGATCCGATCGGCTTGCCCGGATCTTTGATGCCGGCTTTGGAACGGATGATGGCCTCACTTACCTTGGTCACAGCCTCATCCTGTCCGATCACCCGCTTGTGCAGTTCCGCATCCAGATGCAGTGTCTTATTGCGTTCACTCTCATTCAGCTTGTTCACCGGGATACCGGTCCAGCGAGAAATAATGCGTGCGATCTCCTCTTCCGATACATTCTCATGTACCAGGCGGTTCTCTTTCTTACCAGCAAGCTCTTCCTCAATCTCCAGCTGCTTCTTCAGTTCCGGCAGGGTTCCGTAGGAAAGCTCTCCGGCCCGTTCGTAATTGCCTTCCCGCTGCGCGATCTGGATCTCGTTGTTCACACTCTCGATCTGCTCACGGATCTTCGATACCTTATCGACAGCCGACTTTTCGTTCTCCCACTGTGCCTTGGCCGATTCAAACTGTTCCTTCTCTTCCGCCAGTTCCTTAGACAAGGTCTCCAGTCGCTCACGGCTTAGATTATCGTCTTCCTTCTTCAGCGCCGCTACCTCGATCTCCATCTGCATGATGCGTCGCTGCGCCTCATCCAGCTCGGTCGGCATAGTATCCAGTTCGGTCTTGATCAGCGCGCAGGCTTCATCCACCAGGTCGATGGCCTTATCCGGCAGGAAACGGTCACTGATGTAGCGGTTCGACAATACCGCCGCACTCACCAGCGCATTATCCAGGATCTTCACGCCGTGGTATACTTCATACCGCTCTTTCAAGCCACGCAGGATGGAGATGGTATCCTCCACCGTCGGTTCATCCACCAGCACCGGCTGGAAACGCCGCTCCAGGGCAGGATCCTTTTCAATATATTTGCGGTACTCGTCCAGAGTCGTTGCACCGATGCAGTGCAGCTCGCCACGCGCCAGCATAGGTTTCAACATATTGCCGGCATCCATCGCGCCGTCCGTTTTCCCGGCACCCACGATGGTATGCAGTTCATCGATGAACAGGATGATCTGTCCTTCCGACTGTTTCACTTCTTCCAAAACCGCTTTCAGACGCTCTTCAAATTCACCGCGGTATTTTGCACCGGCCACCAAAGCGCCCATGTCCAGCGAAAACAGTTTCTTGTCTTTCAAACCACCCGGAACATCCCCGCGTACGATTCGCTGCGCCAGTCCTTCCACGACGGCGGTCTTGCCGACACCCGGCTCACCGATCAGCACCGGATTGTTCTTGGTCTTCCGAGACAGGATACGGATCACATTGCGGATCTCCGCATCACGACCGATCACCGGATCCAGCTTCTGCTGTCTCGCCCGCTCCACCAGGTCCTGCCCGTACTTCGCCAAAGTATCATAGGTAGCTTCCGGATTGTCCGTGGTCACCCGCTGGTTACCGCGTACCGTTGCCAATGCCCCCAGGAATCGCTCTCTGGTAAAGCCATACTCGCCAAACAACGCCTTGATCTCGCGATTCGGATGACGGATCATCGAAAGCATCAGGTGCTCTACGGAAACATAATCGTCTCCCATCGCCTTTGCTTCGTCCTCTGCGCTGATCAATACCTTATTCAGATCCGGCCCGATCCGCAGATCACCGCCCTGTACCTTTACGCGCTTCTCCAGTGCCTGCTGCACACGATCCACGAAATGCTCCGTGTTGATCTCCATCTTCTCCACGAGCTTTAAGATCAGGCTATCGTCCAGCTTCAAAAGTGCATACAGCAAATGCTCCTGCTCGATCTCCTGGTTGCCGTATTCCACCGCCAGTTTCTCGCAATCCTGCACCGCCTTCATCGAATTCTGCGTAAATTTCTGAATATTCATAGCGTTCACCTCCCTTAGCATGACACACCAAATTCTTTACATGATAAAAGCGTAGGTACTTTTGTTCCCTACGCCTTGAAGTATATCACCATTGTTAGCACTCGTCAATAGAGAGTGCTAACAATTTTATTTTTCTTTCAAAATTTCCTTTATTTTCAGTACTTACAGTATTTCCGGTTCTCTGCATTTTTGTCCAAAATAGACTTTTACACCAAATTTACACCAAAATACACATTTTTCAAATAACGGCATCCAGTTTCTCCATTTCTCTGATGACCGTAATGAAATGAAGTGCAAACTTTCGATCCAGGAAAAATAGATCGTAAACGCGCTTATGACAAGTCATTATCGATATTCCGTCAATCACCATCAGGAGGATTGTCACAAAGAAATCCCCCGATCGTATGACCGGGGGGATCTCCATTTGCCCTGTATTCGATTTTCAGACTGCTTTGAAGGCCAACTGGCTGATGGGGACCACCTTATCGTCACACTGGACTGCTTGTCGTTCCTCTGATTTATGATTTTAATGGTTGCAGCTCGGACAAATGTTTGAGCTCCCAACATTCGGCGGTAGGGCGAAGCTCTGCGATCTTCGCTTCTATCTTCTGCAGCCAGCCATTGCGAAACAGCCTGCAAGTAGATTCGTCGGGCGCCAGAATGTCACCGGGGTGACACATTAGACCGGCAGCACGGCAGCCGCCAAGACAAAGCTTACGATATTCACAGCTCCTACACTTCTCATTATGCTCAAGTACTGTGCCGGAACGGGTATTGATAAGCTCCAGATATTTAGATTCAGTCAGGCAATTCTTAAGACCCAGCTCATGAACCAGCGGATAGTCTGCCTGAAACTCATCATCATTGGAGATCGGCATGCAGGTCAGGGC
>CAMJAP010000048.1 GCA_946403625.1 uncultured Lachnospiraceae bacterium | reverse complement strand
CATCATAGACGGAACCTACGATCAGACTGCCCAGACCCAGGCTCTCTGCTGCCAGCGCCATACTCTGTACAGCGATGCCGGCATCTACCGCGCTCCAGCGGAAGTCGTCTTCGGCGCTGAGCACAATGATGGTCGGTGCTTCATAGAAAGCATTATGCTCGCCGCGGTTTGCGTTACGAAGACGCATCTTTTCCTGCTCCAACTCTTCGATGATGGGATCGTCCCCGTTGATCACCGAGAAAAAGATCTCTTGCTTGTTGGTTCCGGTCGGAGACTGCAGGCCGGCGGTTAAGAGGATGTCCAGTTCTTCTTTCGTTAATTTTTCGGTCGTATATCCTCGGGTGGAGGAACGCTTTGCGATGGAGTTTAAGGTTTCTGACATTGTTTGCTCTCCTTTTATTTGTTTCTCTTATTTTTTCTATTCTATCTAGATCGCAAGGAATCCCCCCAAAGGGTCCCCCCTTGCGAATATCTTAGGGAACCTTCCCACTTCGTGGGCCCCTCCCTAAGATCAATCCTCATCCGGCCTTCGGCCACCTTCCCCCCGGAGGGGGGAAGGCAAGAATGACATCGGAGTTCTCACTAGTTTCTGTTACTTACAAAAACAGCCCACAACCCAGGTGGCTGTGGACTGCGTTTTACGATTTACTCTTCGTCGTCCTCTTCCTCTTCTTTCGGGAAGATCATATCATCGTCATCCTCGTCATCAAAATCGTCCGGCATTTCCACAGGCATATTGGCTTTTTCTTTTTCCATCTCCTGTTCTGCGGCTTCCAGATCATCGTACTCGTTTACACCGTCGCTGATCTTTTCGCGAACCTTGGCAATCTTGGCGATCTTTACATTTTCTTCCAGGTTCATCATCTTCACACCGGAAGTGATACGCCCGTGTACCGGGATCTCACTCATTCGTACCTGAATGATCGTACCCGCGGTCGTGATCATCATGATCTCGTGATCGTCGGTTACGGCTTTGACTCCGACCAGATCACCGGTCTTTTCCGTGATCTTGTAGCACTTGAGTCCCTTACCGCCACGGTTCTGCATACGGAACTCTTCGAGAGCCGATCGTTTACCGATACCGTTTTCACTGACTACCAGAAGCGAATCGCCCTGATGATCCAGCTGCATACCGATGATCTCGTCATCGTAATTTAAGTTCATACCGATCACACCGGAAGCCCCGCGGCCCATTGCACGCACATCGGTTTCCTTGAAGCGGATGCACATACCGTACTTGGTTACCAGGAAGATATGTGTATCTTTATCGGTCTGTTTTACTTCGATCAGTTCATCGTCATCCCGCAGGTTGATCGCTGCCAGACCGTTCTTGCGGATATTGGCAAACTCCATAATGGAGGTCTTTTTCACGATACCCTTTCTGGTAACCATGAAAAGATTTTTGCCTTCCACATATTCGCCGATCGGAATGACGGCCGAGATCTTTTCTTCCGGCTGCAGCTGCAGGAGGTTTACGATCGCCGTTCCTCTTGCGGTACGTCCGGCCTCCGGGATCTCATATGCCTTCAGACGATATGCCCGGCCACGGTTTGTAAAGAACATAATATAGTGATGCGTTGTGGTCATCAGCAGATCTTCGATATAATCATCCTCAATGGTAGTCATACCTTTGATGCCCTTACCGCCGCGTCCCTGTGCCTTGAAGTTATCCACGGTCATACGCTTGATATAGCCCAGGCTGGTCATTGCCAGTACGGTATTTTCCAACGGAACCATATCCTCGTAAGAGATCTCGGAAGTATCGAAGGTGATGGAAGTGCGACGCTCGTCACCGAACTGTTCTGCGGTTGCCAGCAATTCCGTACGGATAACACCGAGCAGCAGTTTCTTATCCCCCAGGATCGCGCGGAATTCCGCGATGCTCTTTAACAGTTCCTGATGTTCGTCTTCCAGCTTCTGTCGTTCCAAACCGGTCAGTGCACGCAGACGCATTTCTACGATCGCGTTGGACTGTTTCTCCGAAAGTCCGAAGCGCTCCTGCAATCGTTCCTTTGCTTCCTGTGTTGTCTGGCTGGAGCGGATGATGCTGATCACTTCATCGATATGATCGAGTGCGGTCAGCAAGCCCTGTACGATATGATCTCTTTCTTCCGCCTTGTTCAGATCGTACTGTGTACGGCGGGTAACCACTTCTTCCTGATGTTTCAAATATTCCTGCAGGATCTCGAGCAGGTTCATAACCTTCGGCTGGTTATTTACCAGCGCCAGCATGATCACACCGAATGTATCCTGCAACTGTGTATGCTTATACAGTTTGTTTAAGATGATATTTGCATTGGCATCCCTGCGTACCTCGATGACCACTCGCATACCTTCACGGTTGGATTCATCGCGGATATCGGTGATACCGTCGATCTTCTTTGCTTTTACCAGTTCCGCCATCTTCAGGATCATATTTGCCTTATTCACCATATAAGGCAGTTCCGTGATGATGATCTGGGATTTGCCGTTCGGCAGTGTTTCGATATTGGTCACACCGCGCAGGCGGATCTTGCCGCGGCCGGTACGATAGCTTTCCTGGATACCTCTGGTACCGAGGATCTGTGCACCTGTCGGGAAATCCGGTCCCTTTACGATATCGAGCAGTTCGTCAATCTCGGTATCCCGGTCTTCTTCCACACGGTTATCAATGATCTTGACTACCGCATTGGTTACCTCACGCAGATTGTGCGGAGGGATATTGGTCGCCATACCAACGGCGATACCGGTGGTACCGTTGACCAGAAGGTTCGGGAAACGGCTGGGAAGAACAGTAGGCTCCTGCTCCGTCTCGTCAAAGTTCGGAACAAAGTCTACGGTATCTTTATTGATATCTTCCAAAAGTTTCATGGAAATCTTGGAAAGTCTGGCCTCGGTATATCGCATTGCCGCTGCGCCGTCACCATCGACGGAACCGAAGTTTCCGTGACCGTCCACCAGCGTATAACGCATATTCCAATCCTGCGCCATATTAACCAATGCACCATAGATAGAGGAATCGCCATGCGGATGGTATTTACCCATCGTATCACCGACGATACGCGCACACTTACGATGCGGTTTATCCGGTTCATTATGCAGTTCGATCATAGAGAACAGTATACGACGCTGTACCGGTTTCAGACCGTCTCTTACATCCGGTAATGCTCTGGCAGCGATAACGCTCATCGCATAATCGATGTAAGATTTTTCCATTGTCTTTTTCAGGTCGACATTATTGATCCTGTCAAATACCTGATCATCCATGGTTTCACTCATGAAACATACCTCTTTTTCTTTATTTCATCTTGAAATTTAGCACGAAATCTGTTATATTATAGCATTTATTCCGACTTTTTGCAAACAAATAGGAAGGGAAAATCCCTTCCTATACTGATAAAATGTGCCTTCCCCTCAAGGGGAAGGCACATATTAGTAATTTTATTCCTCAACAGGTGTTACCACCGGTACGGAAATTGTATTTTCCGGCATCTCAAAATCGCCGTACAAAAGCTTTGCGATCTCGGAATTCTTATCCAGGATCAGCGTATTATCCGAACCTCTCATAGATTCCTTCAAAGCATCCAGAGAACGGATGAAGTTGTAAAACTCTGCCTTATCCGGATCATTATAGGCTTCCGACAAAATACGCATATATTCTGCTTCGCCCTCTGCCAGAATGGTCTCGGCTTCCTTGTTTGCATTTGCCAGCGTGATCGCTACTTCCTTATCGGTTTCGTTACGGATCTTCTGTGCTTCCGCATCACCCTGTGCCTTGTAGCCGGCTGCGATATTTGCTCGCTCGGAGATCATACGCTCGTAAACCGGTTCCTTGTTGTCTTCCGGTAGATCCAGTGCCTTGATCTCGGCTGTCAGGATCACGATACCATAAGTGGACATATCCGAGTTGGATTCTTCCGTGATCATATTAGTCAGCGTGATACCTCTGGCAGCGATCACTTCGTCCTGTGTCATCGAAGAGATGATGTTCTTGGTCGCGTTATAAACGGCTGCATCGATTCGTTCTTCCGCTCTGGCGGATACACCACCCAGCGTCTGATAGTACTTCACCACATCCGTTACCATCCAGATAACATAATCGTCGGCGATCATAGACTTTTTATCTCTGGTGATGACATCCGACTGCGGGATATCATAAATACGGCTGCCGATGTAGATTGCCTGTGTATCCTGCACAAACGGGATCTTGAAATGCAGTCCCTCGTTTGTCTGTACACTGACTACCCTGCCGAATTCTTTCAGGATCACGGCATCGTTATGATTTACCGTATAGCATCCGGAAATCGCTACGATCACAACAAAGATCGCAATGATCAGAATAAATATTTTTCCTCTTTTCATATTCCGGCCCTCCCCTTAGTTAAAGCTGTCCAGCGGAAGCATCGTCTGTGTGGAACCGTCGGTAATGATCACTTTCATACCGGGCAATACTTCTTCCATGGTCTCATAGAACATACGCCGCTGTGTGATATAGGGATACAGTTTGTACTGCTCATACATTTCGTTGAAACGCACGACCTGGCCTTCCGCTTCCGCGATACGGGCTGCCTTCTGTGCTTCTGCATTCTGCACGATCTTGTCGGCATTTGCTTCTGCCGAAGGAATCTGCTCGTTCTGATAAGCCAGTGCATTGTTTCTTGCGGTATCCGCGCCCTGCTTTGCGGTTTCCACAGCCTTAAATGCCTGTTTGATCGCGTCGGTAGGCGGTTCACTGTCCTGTACGGTGATATTCACTACCGTCAGTCCGATGTTATGCTCGGTCAGCTCCCGCAGCATATCTTCTTTTACATCAGCCTGGATCTGGCCTTTTGCCGTTGTCATCGCTTCATCCACGGTATAGTCCGCAACCACAGAACGAACGCTGGAGAGTGCGATGTTTTTCAGGATCTCCTCCGGATTGTTGGAATTGTACAGATACGCTACCGGATCGGATACTCTGTATTCCAGATAAAAATCGATATCCAGAAGGTTCAGATCCGAAGTGATCATAATTCCGTTTCCGGGATCGGCAATGTTCTGTCCCTCCGTACTGATGGTATAACCGACACCGGTACCGTGTGTGGTGATATCCACCTTTTTTACTCTCTGGACGAACGGGATCTTAAAATACAGACCTGCCGTATCGGTCCTTACTACTTTTCCGAACATGGTAACGACTGCATTTTCCTGCTCGGATACGTTGTAGAAACTGCCGGTGACGATCAAAAACAGCAATACGACCACAAAAAAGATCGTCACGTACTTTCCGATGGGAAGTTTGTTGATCGCAGAATCCACGTTCTTCTTGTCAAACGGATTACTCATAGTTTTGTTCCTCCTTTTATTTTTTCAGCAAATACCATCCATATCGTTTCGGGTACGGATCGTCTTGCTGTATAACACTTATATCATACCGGTATTGCCTTTGCCACCAGGCGAATTTAACATTTTCGCACGACTTTGTTGCGATTATGTAAACACGA
The DNA here is from genome assembly GCA_946403625.1 of uncultured Lachnospiraceae bacterium. Taxonomy (GTDB): domain Bacteria; phylum Bacillota; class Clostridia; order Lachnospirales; family Lachnospiraceae; genus NK4A136. Next base: position 20,045 of record CAMJAP010000048.1, on the reverse strand, counting down.
ATATCTTTCTTTTTTAAAAGCTTACACATAATAAAAAGCCTTGCGGCTTTTTATTTTTTTTCGGTATTTTATTCCGGTTTTTTTCCGGGGCCGCCCGGTCCCGGCATCTCGATCCCCTTGAATGCGATTTTCATAAAGATCGGCTGCGCTACATAAATCACGAAAAATCCCAGTGCATAACAGATCAAAAAGGATCCGATAAACATCTTTGCAAACGGCGGAAGGGATGCGCTTACTTCTGCGGCAACTCCTGCGGCGATATTGGCTGCCTGCGCCGCCGGTGCACCGCCTGCCAAAGCCTCGCGCTCCGCTGCTTTACTTGCCATAACCGGTGCCAGATTGCGTACTACCAGGATCATAAAAAGCGTAATGATCGGGGTATAGATGGCATCCGAAACCAGTGCATCAACAGCTCTGAGCCCGGGGCCCGGTTTGAACTTTTTGGCCAGTGCCCTGGATATCTTGGGCATCGGGATGATCAGGCCGATCAGTACGGAAATGATGAAGCTGACTACAAAGGAGACCAAAAGCATGGGTACACTGAAATTTCCGGACTGACAGTTGTTGTATATGGACATATACAAACTCAATGTCACACCCATCATAATACTCATTTTTAATCCTGCTTTTTTGATCTTTTGCTCCATATATTGTTTTCCCTCTCATCCGGCCTTCGGCCACCTTTCCCCCGAAGGGGGGAAGGCATTTTTATTTTTTTTACGTATTAAATATCCAGATTCTGTACATATTTTGCGTTTGCTTCGATGAATTCACGACGCGGTTCTACCTTATCGCCCATCAGTGTGGTAAAGGTCATATCCAGTTCGGATTCCGCATCTTCGTCCATATTAACACGCAGCAGTACACGGCGTTCCGGATCCATTGTGGTTTCCCACAGCTGCTCGGCATCCATCTCGCCCAGACCTTTGTATCGCTGGATCTTGTTATTCTGATCACGACCTACTTCCAAAAGGATCTGATTTAATTCTTCATCCGAATATGCATACCAGATCTTTTTGTTTTTCTCCAGTTTGTACAGAGGCGGCTGTGCCAGATATACATATCCCTGCTTGATCAGTTCCGGCATAAAACGATACAGGAAAGTCAGCATCAAAGTAGCGATATGAGCACCGTCCACGTCGGCATCGGTCATAATGATGATCTTGTGATAACGCAGTTTGCTGATATCGAAATCATCGTGAATACCGGTACCGAATGCCGTGATCATTGCCTTGATCTCTTTATTTGCATAGATCTTATCCAGTCTTGCTTTTTCGACATTCAGGATCTTACCGCGCAGCGGCAGGATGGCCTGGGTCGCACGGCTTCTGGCGGATTTTGCGCTACCACCTGCGGAATCACCCTCTACGATATAGATCTCACAATTCTTCGGATCTTTATCGGAGCAGTCTGCCAGTTTACCGGGCAGTGCAGCACCTTCCAATGCGGTCTTTCTTCGGGTCAGATCCCTTGCTTTTCTGGCAGCTTCTCTTGCACGCTGCGCCATCACGGATTTTTCCACGATGGATTTTGCAACGGACGGATTCTGCTCCAGGAAATAAGTCAGCTGTTCACTGACGATTCCGGCTACCGCACCGCGGGCTACGGAGTTACCCAGTTTCTGCTTGGTCTGTCCTTCAAACTGCGGATCCTCGATCTTAACGGAAATGATCGCCGTCAGACCTTCACGCACATCATCACCGGACAGGTTCGGCTCGTTGTCTTTCAAGATCTTCTGGGAACGGCCGTAGTCGTTAAAGGTCTTGGTAATGGAAGCCTTAAAGCCTTCTACGTGGGTACCGCCTTCCGGTGTATTGATGTTATTTACGAAACCGTAAAGCATTTCGTTGTAACCGTCATTGTGCTGGAAAGCCACTTCTACATAGACATTATCCCGCTTGCCTTCAAAATACAGGATCTTTTCGTACAGCGGATCTTTATTTTCGTTCAGGTATTTGACAAATTCCTTGATACCGCCTTCGTAGTGGAAGGTCAGATTTTTGCCATTGCTTTCTTCCCGATCATCAAAGAGCTGGATCTTTAAGCCCTTGGTCAGGAAAGCCATTTCACGCAAACGGTTCTTTAAGGTATCAAAGTCAAAAGTCGTATCTTCAAAGATCTCCGGATCCGGCTGGAAAGTTACCTTGGTTCCGGTTTTGTTTTCATCGCATTTTCCGATGGTCTTTAACGGATAGCATACTTTACCGCGCTCATAACGCTGGTTGTAGATCTGTCCGTCGTGATAGATATCAACTTCCAGCCAGGTGGAAAGTGCATTTACAACAGATGCACCTACACCGTGCAGACCGCCGGATACTTTGTATCCGCCACCGCCAAATTTTCCGCCGGCATGCAGGATCGTAAATACAACTTCTACCGCAGGCAATCCGGCTTTGCTGTTGATGCCGACCGGAATACCGCGTCCGTCGTCGATGACCGTAATGGAGTTGCCCGGATTGATATGTACTTCAATGCATTTGCAGTATCCGGCAAGCGCTTCATCTACGGAATTATCCACAATTTCATAAACAAGATGGTGAAGACCACGCAAAGAAGTGGTTCCGATATACATACCGGGACGCTTTCTTACTGCCTCGAGACCCTCCAAAATCTGGATCTGGTCGGCACCGTATTCTCCGTCTACATGCTCGCTTTCAATCTCCTGCAGATTCTCCAGGATCTTTCTGCCTTCCTCGTCGATCTCCTGTTGCGTTTTCATTTCTTCGCTCATTTACCTGATTCCCCTTGTTTTTACAACTGTCAGTTTTCGCTTTCCACGACACCGTTCGTAACACGAAATACTTTATCGTATGCAAAACGATTATTTACAAAATCATCCAGACCGGTACAAGTGATGATCGTCTGGATCCCGCCGATGCTGTTGAGCAGATGGTTCTGGCGGTTTCCGTCCAGCTCGGACAATACATCATCCAAAAGCAGGATCGGATTATCTTTCGTGATCTGTTTTACCAGTTCGATCTCCGATAACTTGAGCGACAGTGCTGCCGTACGCTGCTGCCCCTGCGAACCGAATACTCTTACATCGATATCGTTTGAGAAAAACAAAAAGTCGTCTCTGTGCGGCCCCACACCGGTTGCCTTGGTCTTGATATCCTTATCCAGGGATGCCTTTAATTTTTCTTCGTAATCTTCGATCTTTACATAAGGCGCATAGCGGATCTGCAAAAATTCTTTCTGGCCGGATAACTTCCGGTGCAGATCCCCGATGATCTCATTCAGCTGATCGATAAACAACGCCCGCCGTTCAATGATCTTTTTTCCGTAGGCAACCAGCTGGCTGTCCCAGATCTTGATCATATCCTTATAATCCGGCTGGAAATACATATCTTTCAGCAGCTTATTGCGCTGCTTGATCACTTTGTTATAGTTATTCAGATTGGCCAGATAGATCTTGTCCAGCTGGCAAAGCTCCATATCCATAAACCGCCGGCGCTCGGACGGTGCGTTTTTGATAATGCCCAGATCTTCCGGAGAAAAAAAGACGATATTCAAAATACCCAGAAGTTCCGTTGCTTTTTTCAGACGCACTTTATCGACGGCGATCCCTTTGGTCTTTCCTTTACGCAGATGCATATCCACGCGACGTTCCAGACCGTCCCGATCCAGGATTGTTTTGATATGTGCTTCGTCCGCATCAAAATTGACAATATCCTTGTCATTACTTCCTTTGTGGGATCTCGTAGTAGCAGATACAAAGATGCTCTCTAAAATATTCGTTTTTCCCTGTGCGTTATCCCCGTAAAGAATATTGACGCCGCGGTCAAAATCGATCTTTAAAGTCTTGTAATTTCTGTAATTTTCCAGTTCCAGTGATTTGATTATCATAAAAAATTTTATTCGGATGCCTTTACGACCGTAGTATCCCCATGATAGGAAAACTGATCCCCATCATACAGTTTCTTTCCGCGTTGTGTGCATACTTCGCCATTCACGGATACTTCACCGTCCTGAATGACGAATTTTGCTTCCACTCCGGCATCTACCATACCGGCCAGCTTCATTGCCTGGCCGAGTTTTATAAATTCATCTTTGATCGTTATTGTTTTCATCAGCTCAGGTTGATCGGAAGGATCATATAGATATATTTTTCGTTTTCGTCTTTGATATACAGCGGAGAGCGGGGATTGATAAAGTACATATCGATCTCTTCCTCATCCACGGCACGAAGTGCATCCATCACGAATTTCGGATTGAATCCGATCATGATATCATCGCCCTGCTTTTCAATATCCAAAAAGTCATCCATGCTTCCCAGCGGGGAGTTGCATTTCAGTTCCATCACATTATCTTTGATGTCGATCACCAACGGCTTTTTGTTGCCTTCCTTGGAGAACAGCATAGAAACATCCACACTCTTGATGATGCTTGCTTTATTGACTTTTACCTTTGTCTTATAATCCGAAGACATCATCTTGTCTACATTGATGTAGGTACCTTCGATCAGACGGGAAACCACCACGGTCTGATCAAAATCAAACAATACATGAGCATCCGAAAAATAGATGTTGACGTCTTTTTCCGCATCTGCCGGCAGGATCTTGCTCAGTTCGTTGAGTGCCTTACCCGGAATGATCACATCCTGCTCTTCATAGATGTTCTTCAGATTGACCCTGCAGATGGAAATACGATGTCCGTCCAGAGTGGTCACACGCATCTGATCGTTCTTGATCACGAGATGCACACCGCTCATCACTTTATTGATATCACCGTTGCCGATGGAAAAGATGGTCTTATTGATGATATCCTTGATCGTCATCATGGAAATGGCGATATTTTCTTTTTTCTCAATCTTCGGAAGGAAGGTGAATTCGTCACCCGGTTTTCCGCATAAGGAAATCTTTCTTTTATTGCAGGTGATGGTCATATTGCAGTTTGCATCGGTTTCGATCACGATATCCGCATCATCCATCTTACGGATCACCGGCATAAAGTCTTTTGCTTCGATTGCTACCATACCTGCGATTTCAATCTGTCCGCCGATCACGGTTTCAATACCCAGATCCGTATCATTTGCCGTCAATCGGATTTCTCCGTTACCGGCCTGGATCAAAACGCATTTCAGTAATGCCATGGTGGTATTATCCGAAACGGCTTTGGAAACGATATTCAAACCATTTAAGAGTTCCTGCTGCGAACAAACAATCTTCATGAAAATTCCCCTCCTGATAATTCACAAATGCATCCGGTCAGTTATCCACGAAAAAAATAGGATCTGTCATGTCAGGCGGATGCCTAACATACATATAATAATATCAGTAATCGTATTATTAAGGACCGTGGATAAGTGCATAACCTAGATTATTATACTAAATTACGGCCAAAATGAAAAGAAAAACTTGTGGAAAGATAGTAGATAAAAGATGATGTTTTGGTGGAAGAGAGGGGCAGGGAAGGGGAAAATAAAGAAAATGCCATTTTCCCGAAAACTGATTTATCCCCTCTGATTCACATCTTATCAAACGGTTTTACCACAGGATATCAACAATATCCCTTTATAAAGTAACAAATGTTACAAAGACTTGATCTTGTTCTTGATCGCCTCGATCATTTCTCTGAATTCCGCGTCTTTTTGGATCTCGTCCGCAACCTTGTTATAACCATGCAAAACGGTAGAATGATCCTTTTTATCCAACAGAGCAGCCACACCCTTTAAGGTGGTATCGGTCATCTCTCTGCACAGATACATAAAAATTTGGCGGGGCAGAACGATCTCGGCATTTCTTTTTTTGGAAGTGATATCCTCAGGATCCACATGGTAATAATCCGAGATCCCGTGAAGGATCATAGAAGGAGTGATCACGGCAGGCTTATCCGGCGAGATCGTATCTTTTAAGATCTCTTTTGCATCTTCTAAAGTTCTGGCCTGTCCTGCATAGACCTGGTTATAAGCTCCTTCCAGTTCACGGATGTTGGATTTGATATTTTCCGCTATATAATTAATGATATCATTCGGAATCTTGTAATCAAAGTTTTCCGCATATTTCCGCAGGATCGCCACACGGGTTTCGTACTCGGGCGGCTGGATATCCACGGTCAGTCCGCTTTTGAACCGGGAACGGAAACGCTCATCCAGTTCCTTCATATGAACCGGGTGCTTATCGGAGGTGATCACGATCGCTTTACCGTTCTGATAAAGGGTATTAAAAGTATGGAAGAATTCCTCCTGTGTGGAACTCTTACCTATGATAAACTGGATATCGTCGATCAGAAGTACATCCACGTTTCGGTATTTTTCACGCATCTTTACAATAGAAGCGTTATCTTTGATACGGAACATATTGATCACTTCGTTCGTAAACTCTTCGGAAGTAACATAGAGAACCTTCAGATCCGTGTTTTCTATGATATAATGTCCGATCGCGGTCATCAGATGGGTCTTGCCCAGTCCGGATCCGCCGTAGATAAAGAGGGGATTGTTAAAATCTTTCCCCGGAGATTCCGCAACGTTCAAGCAGGCAGAGTGTGCCAGGTTGTTGTTCGGACCCACGATAAAATTCTCAAAACGGTATTTGGAGTTCAGGTTGGATTTTTTCGAAGCATTGATGCTGTCATCCGTTACCATGGGAACAACATGATTTTTTTCCGGCTGCATATCCTCTTCCAACAGGAACTGTACATTATAGTTATCCTGCAGAAGGTCAGAAAGAGCGGACTGGAAATAACTGGTATAGTTTTTCTCTATATATTTGAGCATTTCCGGGCTGCTGTTCGTGTTCGGAATCAGTATGGTAACCAATTTGTCTTCACATTTACCGTACTTTAACGGTTTTACCCAGATATTAAATGCGATGTCAGTGATATCAAATTCTTTCTGAATATTAAGTTTGATATTCTCCCATTGAAGCCCAAGGATATCCATTTAGAAAAAAACCCCAATTCTGTACATTTTAAGTTATAAACATTGTGGAAACCGCGTAAGCCTTAATTTTGCAGAAAAAAAGAAGGCTATTACAATTTTGCAATGTTTACAACCTTGGTATATCCTACACTAGATTTAAAAAATAATCAAATGTGGATAACTTTGTTGAATAATGTTGGATAAGTGAATAAAATGGTTTACATAGTATGTTGAAATGCACTGTTTATGCGATTTTTGTGAATAAACTATCACAATTATGAAACGCCGATTTTATCAATAAATTATTGACCTTTGAGGATAATTATCCACAGTTATAAACATTTTTTCCACAAAAAGTGGATAAAATTATGTAAATATTTTGAAATAAACAGAACATACATTTGTTTCCACATATTGTGGAAAAATATTTGATAAGTCCACTAAATCTTGAAAGATAAAATAAATATAAAATTTAATAAAAAAAGCCATTTTTTCGTCGTAGTTGTGTTTCCTTTGAAATCTACTACATCTAGTGCTTGACTATGGGCTTTTCTTTAGATATAATTGCATTTGATGTTTTTCTGACACAGTGTGAAAACAAGTAATATGTGTAATATGGAATAGAAAGTGAGGTGTGTCAGCCATGAAGATGACATTTCAGCCGAAGAAGCGGTCCAGATCCAAAGTGCACGGCTTTCGTGCAAGAATGAGCACAGCTGGTGGTAGAAAGGTACTTGCAGCTAGAAGAAGAAAAGGAAGAAAGGTTCTTTCCGCTTAATTTAAAACAAGTGAAAAGGTCGCGTTGTGTGACCTTTTCTTCTTAATTAAATGTATTTATTTTTAAAAAATTTTTTATGAAGTTTTCAGAATCGCTGAAGAAAAACGAAGATTTCAAAAAGGTTTATAAAAAGAAAAGATCTTTAGCAAATAAGTATTTTATTATGTATGTGTCAGAAAATGGTCTTTCTATAAACCGACTTGGAATTTCGGCCAGTAAAAAAGTCGGAAACAGTGTCGTAAGACACAGGATTGCCAGATTGGTGAGAGAGAGCTACCGCCTGAATGAGGAGAGGTTCAATAGTGGTTTGGACATTGTTGTGGTAGCAAGGGAAGGTGCCGCAGAGATCAGGTACAGTGCCGCGGAGAGTGCACTGTTACATTTAGCCGGATTGCATAAAATATGCAAAGATCTTAATTAGTATATATTGGTACATAATTAAGAAAAAAGAGCAGTATAGAGTGACTGCTTTTTCATAAAGTGAAAGCATTATTTTTATTCCTGATTAAGCTGTATAGAAAATACATTTCCCCCCTGAAGGGTACGAAATGTCCGTATTTTCCTTCCTGTTCCCAATATGGGTATGAGGCAGTGGAGCGGCATGGCGCCCTGATAGGAGGGTTTTTAGCATTCTGGAGGATTTTACGGTGTAATCCCTTCTCAAAAGGAGGCTATGATTATGTACCGGAAAAAATCTGCTTTCCGAAGCCCGGCAATCGGAAAAAAAGCAATTTTGTAAAAGATTCCGAAAAAAATTCAAGAAACACAAAGATCAGGAAAAAGTATTCGGAGTAAACTCCGGATCGGGTTTTATCATCAAACGGAAATGTGAGGGCATTCTTTTGAATTATATGCTTTTAACACAGACAGGAGGCATCTTAAAGCCTTTTGCGATCATTATGGGATATATCATGCAGGGGATCTTCTGGTTTTTGGATCTCTTTATGGAATATCCGAGCATCGGTATTGCGATCATCCTGTTTACGATCATTATGTATCTGTTAATGCTGCCGCTTACGATCAAGCAGCAGAAATTCTCAAAATTGAATAGCAAGATGAACCCGGAGCTGCAGGCAATCACGGCAAAATATAAGGATAAGAAGGACCAGGAATCCTTGCAGAAGATGCAGATGGAAACCCAGGCGGTATATGAAAAGTACGGCGTAAACCCTTCCGGCAGCTGCGTACAGCTGTTGATCCAGATGCCGATCCTGTTTGCTCTGTATCGTATCATTTACAATATTCCTGCTTATGTAGGAAGAGTAAAAGCAGTATTTGTTCCGGTAGTAGACGGACTCTCTCCCCATATCGGTGAGGACAAATTAAATGAGCTGATCCAGGGATTTGCAAGTTTCAGCCGTTATCAGAAACAGGTAAACAGCGATACCTTTGTAGCAGGCAGTGAAGCGGCAAAAAATACGCTGATCGATCTGTTGAACGGAGCTAACACACAGAACTGGAACGATCTGGTAGCTGCTTATCCGGAGCTTTCCGTAAAGATTTCGAATGCACAGAATGCTCTGGAACATTTTAACAACTTCCTTGGTCTGAATATCGCAAATTCACCGTCCTATGTGATCACCAGCGAAATGCAGGGCGGTAAGCACTGGGGACTGATCATCGGCGCTATGCTGATCCCGTTTTTGTCGGCGTTGACACAGTGGATCAACACCAAGCTGATGCCGCAGCCGGAGCAGGATAAGAATTCCGAGCAGAGTGCAATGATGCAGTCGATGAAGACAATGAATACGGTAATGCCGTTGATGTCCGCAGTATTCTGCTATACCATGCCGATCGGTCTCGGTATCTACTGGATCAGCGGTGCAGTGGTTCGAAGCATCATCCAGATATGCGTTAACAAGCATCTGGATAAGATCGACATTGATGAAATGATCAAGAAGAATGTGGAAAAGAACAATGAGAAGCGCCGCAAAGCAGGACTTCCGCCTCAGCAGATCAATACCAATGCAAAGATCAACACCAAGAATGTAGAGGTCAGCAAGGAAAAGGAAGAAGAGAAGAAGGCAAAGCGCGAAAAGAATGTGAAGGAATCCACAGAGTTTTATAACAAGAACACAGAAAAGCCCGGCAGTCTGGCATCAAAGGCTGCAATGGTAAAGCAGTATAACGAGAAAAACAACAAAAACTAATATTGGAGGTGTTACAGAGATGGCAGAGTACAGAGAGTTTTCCGAAAAGACGGTAAGTGATTGTATCACAGAAGCTTGTATGACATTTTCCGTGACCAGTGATCGTCTGGATTATGAAGTGGTAAGTGAAGGATCTTCCGGATTGTTCGGTATCGGCAGCAAGCCGGCTGTGATCCGTGCAAGAGTGAAGGAAGAAAGTTTTGAACAGCTGGAAGCAGCTCGTGCGGAAGAAACTGCTGCAGAAAAAGCTGCTCAGAAGGAAAAGGAAGAAAAAGAAGCAGCAGAGAAAGCTGCAAAGATCGAAGCACAGAAGAAAGAAAATGCAGAGCGTGCAGCTGCGATCCGTGAGAAGAACGGTATGCCTTCCGCAGAAGAAGAGGAGAGCGAGAGAGCAGGCCGTGACCGGAATCGTAAGAATGATCGTTTTGATCGCGGACGCAACAACAAGCACAATCCTCGCAGATTTGACAAGAATGATTATGATTTCCGCAAATCCAACGATGAGATCCCGGTACCGGTAAGAGAAGAAAAACCTGCGAAGCCGGTTCGTGAGATTCCGGAAGAGGAGAAGGCAAAACTGATTCAGCGCGCAGAAGCATTCTTGAAAGATGTATTTGCATCGATGAAGATTGAAGCAACACTGACCTTGAGCTTCGGTGAGGACAACACCTTGAATATCGATCTGGCAGGAGAGGATATGGGTATCCTGATCGGTAAGAGAGGACAGACTCTGGATTCCCTGCAGTACTTAACTTCCCTGGTAGTAAACAAGGGTACCGAGGAATATGTCAGAGTAAAGGTGGATACTGAAAACTATCGTTCCCGCCGTCGTGATACTCTGGAGAAGCTGGCAAGAAACATTGCTTTCAAGGTAAAGAGATCCCGCAGACCGGTAGCACTGGAGCCGATGAATCCGTATGAGAGACGCATCATTCATTCCGCTCTGCAGAACGATCGTTATGTGACCACACATTCCGAAGGTGAGGAACCGTACCGTAAGGTGGTTGTAACCCTGAAGAATTACAGATAAGTATTTATATTAAAGTATGCTTATGATAAAATAGATGGGAGTTGATCCCATCTATTTTTTTATCCACCGGGAGCAACAGCGAAAGGTTCGGATTGATGATAGCAGCAATTGCCACAGGAATGACACAAGCCGGGATCGGCATTATAAGAGTATGCGGTGCGGGAGTTTTTGAAACTGCCGATCGCTTTTTTATTGCAAAGTCCGGAAAGAAAGTAACGGAGTTTGCCAGCCATACAATGCATCTTGGGAATATTGTAGATCCGAAGGGAGAGAAGATTGATGAAGTATTGCTCTCCGTGATGAAAGGACCACACAGTTATACCGGAGATGATACCGTAGAGATCAACTGTCACGGCGGTATCTATCTGTGCCAGAAGATTTTGGAGATCGTATTGGCAAACGGAGTACGACTGGCGGAACCGGGAGAGTTTACGAAGCGGGCTTTCTTAAACGGAAGATTGGATCTGTCCCAGGCAGAAGCTGTAATGGATCTGATCGCATCGAAGAATGATTTTGCTGCCAAGAATTCGATGCAGCAATTGAGTGGTGCAGTACAGGCAAAGATCGGAAATCTGCGGGAGCGGATATTGCACGAGATCGCCTTTATCGAATCGGCTCTGGATGATCCGGAACATTTTGATCTGGAAGAATATCCGCAGGAACTGGATGTAAAAACGGAGATCTTTGTAAATGAGATTGACGGTCTGATCCGCTCTTCGGAAAACGGAAGGATACGAAAGGACGGAATCCGGACGGCAATCCTGGGAAAACCGAATGCCGGAAAGTCATCCATTTTAAATATGTTATCCGGTCACGAGAGTGCGATCGTAACGGATATTGCGGGTACGACCAGAGATACGATCGAAGAATCCGTACGGATCGGCAGTCTACAGCTCAATCTGATCGATACGGCCGGGATCCGGGAGACCGAAGATAAAGTAGAACAGATCGGAGTAAAGCGTGCCTATGCTGCAGCAAAAGACGCAGATCTGATCCTGTATGTAGCGGATTCTTCGGCACCGTTAACCGATGATGACAAACAGATCATCGAGGAGATCAAAGAGAAAAAAGTGGTGATCCTCTATAACAAAACAGATCTGGAAACGGTAGTAGAGAAGCAGGAAATCTTGTCTTTATTTGCCGGAGAGGATGCAGATGCATTAAAGAAATACCCCGTCGCGGAGATCTCTGCGAAGACACAGGATGGTTTAACAGAGCTGCAAACATTGTTGGAACATATCTTTGTGGATCCGTATGATAAGCTGAATGATGAAGTGATCATCACCAATGTGCGCCAGAAAAATGAACTGATACAGAGCAGGCAGAGTCTGGAAAATGTGTTAAGCAGTATCCGAAACGGTATGCCGGAGGATTTCTTTTCCATCGATCTGATGGATGCGTATAAGCATCTCGGATTTATCATCGGAGAAGAAGTGGAAGATGATCTGGTGGATAAGATCTTTTCCGAATTCTGTATGGGAAAATAAGAAAGATTAAAAACAAAGCCTTTCCATTACGGAGAGGCTTTTTCTGTAGGATCACTTTTTTGTTTTTCTGCTTTTACCGATCAAAAACGGGAAGAATCGGTTGATGATCTCAATCACCGGTACTTCGATCAACAGTGTGAAGAACAGTATCATCGGCAAACGAAATGCCAGCCGGTTGAATACAGGAAGATGTCTTAAGATACGATCGGTGATATTCATCGCCGTGGTCAGAATATAAAAGTCTAAATGCGAAAGTAAAATGATCAGCGTATTTTTTCCAAAATAAGTAAGAATAAAATTGATCGGTTTGATGTTTAAAAGTACGATCGCGTGGGATACAAACATGGTTGCTGTCATACCGGTGATCGCTGCGATCATGTATAAAAAGATGCTTTTTCCGTAATGATAAACAGCAAGGTTTCCGACTTCATTGCATACCGAAGCATAATAGGAAATGACAAACAAAAACCACGCAATGATCATAGAAAGTGCAATGCGAAATGCGCAGGATAATTTATTCCATTTCTGCAGAGCGGATTGATAAACCGGTTTTTCCATCGTTTTGCTGAAAAAGTAACCGGTCGCATAAATGGCAACACACATCGGAATACGCAGGATGGTTCCCGCCAGATAATATGCAGTATCCGGAAGCACCGGAACAATACTTTCGTTGATGGAATATACCTGCACATACCACTCTTCAAACGGAGTGCGGACAATGCGTGCGACGATAAATACAACAAGTAACAGAAGTGCAAGTATGATCTTTCCCGTTTTTTTGGAAGATAAAAATAAGTGCGTTACGATATCTGCAAAGTAGAGTGCGGAAAGAAACCACACAACAGATACACCGAATAAAGTAAATAAAAGGATCAGATTGTGGCGGATCGCTATCATCGCCATCGGATCAATGGGTGCTTTTTTTATGAATTGCAGGGAAAAATATACCAGCAGGTCGATCAGATAAAACAGAAAATAGGGGATCATCAACCGTTTGGTTTTCTCTTTCAGATAAGAAGAGAAGGTTTGTTTTTTGGTGCTCTTTGCAGAAACGAATCCGGAAAGGAAGAAGAACAAGGGAATGTCAAACATGATCAGAAACTGAAAAAGGGTATTCGGCACCAGACCGGAATGTTGCATGATCACCATTGAGATGCAGATGAATTTTGCAATGTCCGGTTCGGCCAGTCGTTTCTTTTGTACGGATGTATCTTTGAAAGTATCTTTGACAGTTTCTTTGGTAATTGATTTGTTCAATGTTCCGGAAACTTCCTGTATTTATTTAACGGTTCGGAACCGTTATTCTTTAGGTTCTGCTGACAACTTCCTGTGCCAGTCTGCGGTAACTGTCCGCACCTGCACATTTTGGATCATAGATCGTGATCGGCTGTCCGAAACTGGGTGCTTCGGAAAGACGTACATTTCGCGGGATCTTGGTCTGGTAAACCTTATCCGGGAAATGTCCGGTCACTTCTTCCACAACATTCTGGGAAAGAATGGTGCGGCTGTCATACATGGTAAAGACAATACCTTCCAGATCCAGGGAAGGATTGAGGCGTTCTTTTACAAGATTGATCGTCTGGATCAGATCGCTTAATCCTTCCAATGCCAGGTATTCACACTGGATCGGAACGATGACAGAATCTGCCGTAGTCAGAGCATTTAAAGTAAGGGTGTTCAAAGCCGGCGGACAGTCAATGATGATATAGTCGTAATCGTCTTTGACAAATTCCACTTCCTTGCTCAGGATGAATTCCTTGTCGGGAATACCGATGAGCTCGATCTCGGTCGCACCCAGATTGATATTGGAAGGGATCACGGATACATTCGGCATTACTTCGTTGATGATGGATTCTTTGATGGAATCTTCTCCGAGAAGAAGTTCGTATACCGTATGTTCCTGTTCGACTTTGTTAATGGAAAAACTGCTGGTAGCATTTCCCTGTTGGTCTGCATCGATCAGCAGGATCTTTTTACCGAGTTCCGCAAGACAGGCCGTTAAGTTCACTGCTGTAGTGGTCTTTCCTACGCCGCCTTTTTGATTGGTAATCGCGATGATCTTTTCCATTTTGTCTCCCTTTATTTCTGTGTAAAAAACCGCTATTTCTATTTTCGCTTTTTATCGGAAAAAATGCAAGTACATAATATAGAGAAAGAAGACTAGATATAGTAGAAAAAGTATCCCCGGCGTTCCGTAGAACACCGGGGAATGTAAAGGAGATTACTATCATCCGGCTTTGTCTAAATTTGTCAGTTCTTCGGAGGTATCCTTCGTAAGAGGAAACTCTGTAAAGACGGGCATTTCATCGAGAGCAGCGCCGTTTTCCATCTTTTCTTTAACGGAAGGGTTGTACCATACCTGTGTACGGTTGCAGAGTACGGTGCGGATCAGTCCGGTGATCACCTTGTTCTTGTGGTCTACGAAAGCGGTGCGGATGATGGCGCCACGACCGTCTGCGTAATCCACGATGAAGGCCAGTTCGAAATCTTTGCCTTTGAATTCAATACGCTGGCTTTCCTTGGTATTGCGTTTTGCATATACCATTACGGCTTCTTTCCAGATGCGGGATGCGATACCCTTCAGCAGTTGGCGGTTGGTGTAACGGATGATCTGCTCTTCCAGAAAGACCTGTTCGTCTTCGGTGAGCTTGTTGTATTCAAGCTCTGCATTGTTTAAGTATTCGGTATCGGCACATACCGTTTTTTTGAAGTAGCTGCCGACCATCATATAGATGATGTAGGTGAAAGCGACCTGACGGCTTTCCATAAGGGTGAGCGGTTTCTTGTTGTTTTTGTGATTCATAGCCTTGGTCTCCTTTTCGTTGTTGTTTACGGTTGCCATAGCGTTTGCGTTTTTCATCTCGTTGTTCTCCTTTTCTGTATGGTTTACGGTTACCAGAGTGTTTGCTTTTTTCATCAGCTTGTCCTCCTTTTTTTCGTTGGAATGTTTCGGGTGACACAGAAGAGGTTTTCTTCTGTTTCGCTTTTGGCAAGTTCGCTCCCTTATCCTTGCAGCGGGGTAAGTCGCTTAACCTTTGGATGTTATCTCCCCTGCAGTCGCAGCGCTGCAGGTCGCGGATCCCGGTTTGATCAGGGCCCCCGGGCCGGGGCGTTATGAACTTTTTGCGATTGCACAAAAAAAGACTATTTAGGAAAATCGGGCATAGTGGTAGTGCAACCACGATCTCACATTTTCCTAAATAGTCTTAAGTTTTATTGCTGCATCTTTTATATCGGTGCAACCATTTATAACTTTAGCATAGATTTGCAAAAATGCAAGATTTTTTTTATTCTTTTTTGTCGGTGCCGTGTTTCTTGCTTACAGGGATATCTTACCGCATTATTTTTTATTCCGTGAAAACTACGGAAAATGCAGTCCGAAACAAGATATTGTAAGGTGCACTTATGACAATAACTTTATATAGACATACATAGGAAAAAAAGATAAAATTGATATGTTATGGTAAACCAAAAAGACAACGGATGATCGGAAATGACAGCTTATACCTATATATTACGTTGCAGCGATAACAGTCTGTACACGGGCTGGACCACGGATCTGAAACGACGGCTGACGGAACACAATTCCGAGGATCAAGGGGCAAAATACACCAGGGCCCGCCGTCCCTGCAAACTGGTCTATTATGAAGCGTTTGAAAATGAAGATGAGACGGAAGCAAAAAGGTCTGCGATGCAGCGGGAATGGTTTATCAAAAATAAGATGACAAAGAAACAGAAAGAAAATCTGGTCATACAGTTTCAGGGGAGAATCGAGTAATGAATCTTTACAAACACATTGTACAGTATTATGAAACGGATAAGATGGGGATCACCCATCATTCCAATTACATCCGTTGGATGGAAGAAGCCAGGGTGGATTTTTTGAAGCAGATCGGATGGGATTATGCCAAACTGGAAAAAGAGGGTGTGATCTGTCCGGTGGTGGGGTTGGATTGCAGTTATAAAGAGAGCACTACTTTTTCGGATGTGATCGAGATCGATGTGACAGTGAAGGAGTTTAAGGGTGTCAAACTGAAACTGTCTTATACCATGAAGAACGAGGAAGGGAAGCTGGTTTTTGAGGGAAATACCGAGCATTGCTTTTTGAGTGAGAAGGGAAATCTGATCCGGCTGAACCGTTCCTATCCTGAATTTTATGATGCACTTGTTGCAATGATTCAGAAAAAACTAAGTTAAATATAGATATAATAAATCTGCAAAGGACTGATTTTATAATGTTATACATAATGAGACATGGGACGACGGATTGGAATGCATTACACAAGTTACAGGGGAGGACGGACATTTCATTAAATGCAGATGGAAGAAATCTCGCAGCGCAGGCCCACGACAAATATCTGGATGTGCACTTTGATATCTGCTATTGTTCCCCTTTGAGTCGTGCAAGAGAAACTGCAGCAATCCTTTTGAAGGATCGAAACGTTCCGATCCTTTATGATGAACGCTTACAGGAAATGTGCTTCGGAATTTATGAGGGTGTGGAGAACAGTTTTGCGATTCCGGACTGTCCGGTGAATGTTTTATTTCAAAATCCGGAAAATTACATTGTTCCGGTGGAGGGCGGAGAGAGTCTGGATGAATTGTTTGCCAGAACCGGAGCCTTCCTGGAAGAATTGGTTCTGCCGAAAGTACGGGACGGAAAAGATGTGTTGATCGTGGGACACGGCGCGATGAATTCCGGGATCATTTCACAGATCCGGAAGTATTCCAGGGCGGATTTTTGGAAGGCCGGCATCCCGGCTTGTGAACTAATACAACTTATCTGAATACGGAGAAGATGATGAAATACCAAGCAGTGATATTTGATATGGACGGAACGATCCTGGATACTCTGGATGATCTGGCAGACAGTGTGAACCACGCACTGGGATGCTATGGATTTCCTTCGCGGAGTCGTGGGGAGATCCGTTCTTTTTTGGGAAACGGAATGGTGCAGCTGATTCATTTGAGCGTACCGGAAAATACAGCGGCTGAGCAGGAGGCGCTGGTTTTGGAAGCGCACAAGAAATATTATCCGCTGCATAGTGCCGAAAAGACAAAACCTTATGAAGGTATTCCGGAGATTTTAAAAATGCTGAAGGCACAGGGCATCAAAACCGCTGTGGTTTCCAACAAGCGGGATGAAAATGTGAAGGCTCTGGTGGAACAATATTTCCACGGTCTGTTTGATGTGAGTGTCGGGGCAAGGGATGGCGTACCCAGAAAGCCGGCAAAAGATCTGGTGGAGATCGCATTAAAGGAACTGGGCGTGACGAAGGAAGAGTCTGTCTATATTGGCGATTCGGATGTGGATGTTGCGACCGCGCAGAATTCCGGTTTGGAAATGATTACCGTATTGTGGGGCTTTCGTGATCGGGATGTTTTGGAAAAATGCGGTGTCCGTGTCTTTGCGGAAAATGCGGAAGAACTGAAAAAATTGTTATCGGAGGCAGTGTAACAGTTTTTATTATTAGGTTTACATAAAATATTTATTCCGGAATGTTGATAATTTGTTTCACAGAGGAAAATTACAATATCGTGTTTCACGTGAAACACAGAGACTAGATATAGGGATAACATAAATAATGTTTCACAAGGAAAAAGAGGGTGAAAGCGGTACTGGAGTTTACGGTGAAAATGACTAAGGTCGTGGGAGGTTATCCAAAATGACAAGTTTTAAGGAACCGGGTAACACAATGGTTTTGACAACAAAAGACATTGCGTGCGGGGCAAAACCGATCTTGCTGGTTTCCCATGATTTTGAGGATGGTATGTGGGAATTTTTAGATGGTGAAGATGCGGATGAAAACAATGCTTATGTTGTTTCATTAGATGAAATCATAAAAATAGACAGTTCTATTACGGTTTTGCACGATTTACCGTTAGGGTGGATCGCGTATCGAAAGGATTGTAATGATTCCTGGATCAGGGAAAAAGAATATTGAAGGGTGGAGGAGATTATGAAAAGAAAGATCGTGTGTAATGTTTTGGGATGTATGGTAGCAATCCCGATGGTGATGGCAGGCTGCGGAGAAGCAGATGCGGAAGACAGGGGGCGCGTAAGTACGGAACAGGAAGAAGAGATTCCGGAAGAAAAAACGGAAGAAGTAACCGAAGAAGTAACGCAGGAAGAAGTGACGGAACCTGAGGAACCGGTTGTGGAAGAAGCAGAAGAGACCGAAGCGTACGATGAGTATAAAGAGGTTTATGAACCGGTCTTTTCCGTGATCGAAGATGTGCTGGTGAACGGATACGATTACGATAAGGACTATCCATTATTTCCGATGGGTCTGACGGAAAAAGTGATGTATGAGGATCCGGAAGTGTTGATGCGCACCATCGGATATGTACTGACGGATCTTAACGGAGATGATGTACCGGAACTGCTGATCGGCGAAAATGTATTCCAGACTGCCGGAGAAGTCAGCATGTTCTATGGCGGATATTCCATCGTGGACGATGCTCCCTATTGCTTTTTGGACGGTTACGCTCGCAGCAGTTACGAGTGGCTGGGGGACGGTAAATTCTTATATTACGGTTCCAACTCCGCAATGAGTTCCATGTACGGACAGTGCTATCTGGGGCCGGACGGAACAGAATTCCTATGGGATGATTTTTATTTTTCGGAGGAAATAAACGGTTCGTCTTCCTACTTCCATAACACCAGCGGGATTACCGATATAGACCAGTCCGAAAAGATGGATATCTCAGGTATGGATTTTTGGAATAAGATGGATGAATTTCCTTTAGCGAAATTGTCCTTTAAACCGCTTGATTTTGCGGCACAGGTTTCCATCCCGAATGACGAAATCGGTGGTCGCTGGTATCTTCGAAGCTATGTGGATCAAAAGGTGATCGGATATCAGTTTTTCTCCGACGGAACCTGGCTGGCATTCACAACAAGTGATACGAATCAGATGCCGGAAGAAAAGCTTCTGTCCGGCAGATGGGAGAAGAACGGAGAGGAATATACCCTGTATGACAATCAGGGGGATCTGATAAAGACGGGTAAGATCGTGACAACGGAAGAAGGAGATACTGCTCTGGAATTCGAATCGATCACATTCTACAAAGCCGATGATCGTTCGGAGACGGATGAGACACTGGCTGACTATATGGCAACCTGGCTGGCACCGAACGGAAGTGGTCTGGAACTGGCGGCAGATGGCAGCTGGACATTGTATAACGACGAAGGCAACTGGGTGTTTGGCGGACATTGGGTGATGTGTGACGGACCTTACCCGGTACAGGTCCGTTTGCACAGTGAAGTCGGAGATGCCGGTAATAAAAAGATTGCAGACGCTGTATTGGATAAGGATGAATCCGGGTTTGCAATCGTGGAACTGACGGTGGATCCCAACGCATCTGTTTTAATGGATGATTATATGTCAACGGGAACAATTTTGTACAAAGCACAGTAATAGATATTGTGTTTTCACTGATTTGGACCGGTTTGATCTGCTGTTATGTTTCACGGATCAAAATCTCAATATAATGTTTCACGTGAAACATATATGGCTAAATGTAGTAAAACACATGATATGTTTCACAATTTGAAAAAAACCAAGGGAACACAACATTTATGATATCGCAATAAGGCTTCCCCCTCCGGGTGGAAGCTGTCAGCGCAGCTGACTGATGAGGGTTTTATATTTTTTTAATATCCAGGGGAAACAAATATGGATCTGATATTAATACTTGGCAGTGGTGCTGTAGGAAAAATGACAGTCGGACAGGCGTT
>CAMJAP010000047.1 GCA_946403625.1 uncultured Lachnospiraceae bacterium | reverse complement strand
CTATTCTCTATAAAGTGTAACATATTTTTGATTGATTGACTACCGCCCTTTTGGCGCACCTTCTCTGTCTATTTAATCTCCTTCACAGAATCAAAAAACAGCACCGGCAAACGCCGGTACTGTCCTGTCATACACTCTTTGCATTCCACACTTTATCAATTTCCGAACGCAGGCATGTCATCTGTTCCTGCACCTGCTCGTTTCCCGCCGGCAGGTTGATCAGGGTTTCCACATATCCCTGCTCTTTGGCGATCCGTATGCTTTCCGGATACACCAGTTCAAACGCCATACAGCACTGGCCGAGATACCCCTCAAACCAGTTCATCACGAGTGTTCGGGGCAGGCAGCGGTGCTCATAAACACCGACCATGATCTCTTCCCGGGCCGGATCGGCTTCCAGACATGTTCTGCGATTGCGCTCGTCGTAGGGCGGTTCCATGATCACCCGGAAGATATCCACCTTGTCGGCATCTCGCAGGATATGGCAATACATTTCGGTCACCGCATCCAGGTCCTGCGGTACGATCAGCTTGTTATGCATACGAATTGCGGTTTCTGCGATCTGTAACGCCTCTTCCTGACCAAGTGTGCCGTGATCCGTTTTCACCTCCGGCACCGGGAATTTACGGATCAGTTTTTCCTCTTCGAACAAGAGATCCGCGCCAAACTCGGCGTGATCCACCGAGTCCGCATCCCGAAATGTCTTGTATTTGGTCACCTGCTCAAACCGGCCGATATCATGTAACAGCCCCAGATACCATGCAAAATCCGCATCTGCGCCGATGTTCCGTGCGATCCTCTCTGCAATCTCCGCCACACGATAGGTATGGTCGATCTTTAGTTTCACCTCGATCATCCCATTATCATACTGCGCCGCATACTCTGCAAACGCCTGTATTTCTTTCTCTCTATCCATTGTTTTCCACACTTCTCCGTAGTATGTTACTTTTATTTTTCTCCCTTTTTCCAACGAAGGATCTCATATCCGCCCATTGCCAGACACCCCACGGCATAGCAGCCGATATCTTTCCAGTCAAATACGCCGCCGATCAGGGTACGGAAGAACCGGCTTCCGCCCAGCCCCAGGATATCCACGATATGAAAATACTGCAGCACTTCCACCACTATCGCAAACAGGAAAATGTATAACGGAAGCAGCCGGTGACCATGCGGCACGAAGATCCGTACGAAGGCATACAACACAACCACCACGAGCATATCGCCAAAATACGGTCGTATAAAAGCATCATCCACAAACAGCGCAATCAGCACTTCGATAAAGATCAACAGCACCGTGATCACGGCAAATGTGATCCGTTCTTTTTTATATTCTTGCAATTTCATATACCGACAACTCCTGTTTCAACATGCGCATGATATCCAATTCATCCAGCGCGTCCTGCAACGCATTATGCATCTCACAATAGGTAATATTTCCGGAAAGCATACGGGTAATGGGTTCCACACCATAGTTGCGTTTCAGTTTCCCTGTTTTGCAACATTCCGCACTGTCCGGAATCGAAGCATTGTATTGTTTATACGCTGCGATCCGCATGATATCATGCCACTCATATCCGTCCCATTCCGGCAGATGCCCTTTATCAAACGAACCGTTGTATGCAAAGATCTTCTCTACTCCTTCTGCCGTCAGCCACGCATCCATTTCCTTCAGTGCTTCCTCTCTGGTGCTGATGCGTGTTTCCGACTTTGGTATGCGGAAAAGCACATTGGAAAAGATTCCTCCGGCACGATACTCCGGATCAAATACATAATATCTACGATCCAGCGGCTTATAATCTTTTGCATCTGCGATCACGATCCCGAGTGACATCACTTCATCGCCCCAGGTCGTCTCGGTATCTACAACTGCTATCTTTGTCATTTTTTTCGTCTCCAAAAGATATATATTCTAAATGTTCAGAACTTTACCGATTTTTCAAAACTATATGCTGTTCTGAAGCATCATTCTATACAAACTGATCCTACTTCATATAGTTCTCCAGCAAATTATAAATCCCGTCTTCTGAAAGAACGCCGCGCTTTAAGTCTTTCGGCAGTTTTCCGGCCTCATCTGCCGCAAAATCTTCCTTCCATAACGGACTTTCATAATATTCAGAGAGTTTCCCGAGCAGTTCCCGGATCTCTGCATTCGGAACCGGATCTTCCGTCTTCTTCAACCATTCCTGTACCCGGTCAAAGATTGCTTCCATCTCCCGGATACGTCGGATCTGTGTCTGCTTTGCAGTATCGCTCTCTTCCTCCAAAAACTCTACCGTACCGTCTTCGATGCGGTAGATCGCACCTACCACTTTCAGTCCCTTCGCCTCATCCTTCTGGATCTCCAGGCTGTCTTCGATATGCCGGATGCTTTGGCGTACGTTCAAAACCGCCGCCTTATAGTCATCCGTTTCCTCTCCGATCGCCTGCTTAATCTCATCCGTAATATACTTGATAAAACCGCTGGGATCGTGATGGATCGCTGCGGCCACTGCACCACAGCCGGTATGTCCAAGCACCACGATCAGATTGGTCCCCAGATGTCCGGCTGCATATTCGATACTGCCCAGCTGATGATCATCGATCACATTTCCGGCCACGCGTATGGTGAAAAGATCACCGATCGCCGCATGAAATACTCTCTCCGGGATCACCCGTGAATCCGAACAGCTGATAATGATCGCATACGGCTCCTGACCGTTCTTTGCAAAATGCTCCAGCGTCTGCGCCGAAATATCCGATTGAAAAGTATCAATCGATGTATATAAGCGATTCCCTTCTTTCAGTTTTTCGATGGCTTCTTCTGCTGATATCATGCTCTGCCTCCCATATATCCATCTGTTTCAACCCTGTTCTTCCCCGGCTAAAAACCGCTCCTCAAATGTAAACATAAGCTTTCGGTATGCCCGGTAGATCTCCGCCGCATTCTCAGCGATCCAGTCCGATGTCTCCTGCTGCTTTTCCGGGCTGTCATATCCGCCTGCAATCCGATCCGCCATCTCCGTAAATCCGTTTTGCCGATACCATGCGCAGGCTCTCAACACATCTTCCTTTTGATTATCTTCGTAGAAATTCTCATAGAAAGTGTCGATCCCTTCATGCTTTGTCTCAAAATCGATCGAATGAAGCTGGACAAATGCATTTACCACATCATCCGTTAAGGATTTCAGATCCTCTTCTCCCCAGATTGCCTCTGCAAAATCCCCAAGGACATCAATATCCGTATAATCGTCCGGATGATATCCGAAAGCCGTGATCCGATCCGATTCCTCGGGTAGCTTTCTGAGTTCACGCATGATCCCTTGAAAAACATCTCTATTGTTGACTTTCATACGATCATTTTCCCCCGTTATATTTTTCCAGTGCCCGGTTCATCTTATCATTTTCCGCGCGTTCCCGGATCCTGCTCAATACCACCGCTACCGTAGAACTGACCGCAAAAGAAATAAAGAATCCGATCCAGGCTTTCATATCATTGATCGGGAACCAGCCGAACAGGATCACGAATAGGACGATCGTTACCGTAATGATCAGGAAGAACAGCACATTTCTGGCAAGCATCGACATCGAACGGATCCACCGATCATCAAACAAAACATTTCTGCATACACTGATCACGACCGCAAGTCCCAAAAGCTGCAACAGCGTGTGCAGGCTCATCGCCCGGTTTCCAAAAGTAAAAAAGGTGGAATACCCTTCCGCATCTTTACCGATCCCCGCGGTGATCAGAACAAACAGAAATACTATGATCCCGTATGTGGCAAACGTTTCCCCGATATAGGTAAATATTGTTTTTCGATCTTCCATCACTTTACCCCCAGCCTCTTTCTCAATTCCTCGGAATACATTCTGGAAACAATGATCTGCTCCCCATTGATCAGGGTAACACGAATCTTTCGGTTGAGTTCTGCTTTTAGGCTTTTCACCTTCCTGAGATTCAGAATGCTCTGTTTACTGATCCGGATAAAATTACGCTCCGATAACTGCTGTTCAAACTCATACAGTTTCAGATCCGATTCATAGGTTTCGACTTCGGTATACACAAAGGTATTCCGGTCCACCGCTTCGATATACAGGATCTGATCCGCATCGATCAGTATCGTCTCGTCCTCCTTCTTCACCGCGATCTGCAGATCCATCATACGCATCAGCGAAACGATCCGTTCGATCTCCGGTGTAAGTGTCGGTGCTGTGATCCGAACTCCGATGTCCGTATATTTGTCATCCACATCGATCTCAATCTTCATTTATTCCAGCCCTTTTTTGCGATATGCCACAGCAAACATTATAACACAGATCACTGCATTTACACATACTATCATTGCCCCATTTGTACCAAAACCATCCAAGGACATCTGATCAAATACGCACTTCAACTGTTGTGTATAAAAGATATCGGAAATGCGTCGAATATCCTCATTAAACATTGCCAGCATCGGTGCAAAAGAGAAGATCATCATACACGGCATCTGCAGGGACGTCGCCATCATCTGGTTTTTGGAAAAGATCCCGATGCAGGCACCTGCAACGATGGATATGGCAATGCCGATCCCCATCATTCCCAGAAAGAACAAACGTCCGGAAGTCTCGATACAAGATGCCATCACTCCTGCACCTGCCATACAGATCAGCCAGATATAACTCCCGACTCCCGTCAGATACTGCCACGGCTTCATATCCGCCATCATCAATACCCGCAGCGTATTTTTCTCCTTTTCTTCCGAAAGGATTGCCGTCGCAGCCGTGAGCGGAGCCATACCGATAAACATCACCGCGAACAGTTTTACAAAGAAATGCTCCGGCATGTCCTTGATGTGTATAGCATTTTCCATAACCAGCGTCAGCATCGGAAACATCAGAAACTGAACCAGGATCGTCTTATTTTTCAGAGTATCACGAAACTGTTTTTTCATGATCACAAATATATTATGCATATTATCTTTCCTCCTCCAAATCTCTTCCCGTCAGTTCCAGAAAGACGCTTTCCAGCGTGGGTTCCGTCGAATGTATTGTCTCCACGCTACCGGCTTTCAACAGCGCAAAGATTTCTTCTGCCGTATCACCGTTTCGTTCATATTCGATATCCTCACCATCATTCAGATGCAGTTTTATCTTTTTATGATGATCATAGCGCCTGCAGATTTCTTCCGGTCTGCCGCTTTCTACGATCCTTCCCTCGTTCAAAAGAACGATATGATCGCAGAGTTTTGTTGCCTCTTCCATATTGTGCGTAGTCAGAAAGATCGTGCAGCCTGCCGCTTTCTTTTCCAAAATGATCCTGTGGATCGCCTTCATCGACTGCGGATCGAGCCCGCTGGTCGGCTCGTCCAGAAAAAGGATCTTCGGAGTGTTCATAAAAGCCCTGGCCAGCTGCAGTCTGGCGCGCATCCCCTTCGACAGATCCGAAGCCGACCGATGATATGCCCCTTCCAGTCCGACTTCTTCCAGCATCTTTGGTATCCTTTTATGCGGGATTCCATACAGATCCGCAAATACCGCAAGATTCTCTCCGCAGGAAAAACGTTCGTACACGCCGAAACTGTCCATCATAATGCCGAAACATCTTTTTTCTTTACCGTTCAGCCTGCCCGGTTCCTTTCCCATCACCGTCACGGTACCTGCGTCATAAACCAGCTGTCCCGTAAGGATCTTGATCAATGTGGTCTTTCCGGCTCCGGACGGCCCCAGCAATCCGAAGATCTGTCCTTCTCCGATCGTAAAACTCACTTCTTTCAACACCTCGTTTTCACCGTAACTCTTTTTCAGATCCTTACATTGTATCATCGCGTTCTCCTTTCGTGGTTGTTATGCATTGTTTTCATACATTGAACATAACATCCCGATTACGCCCGCACAATACCTCTCTACGTATGTTGCCGAAACACCTGCATAAGTTGCCGTATATGATTCTTTTTTGTTTCTGAAAAAAAATACTTGAAATCAATTTTTAATTCGATTAGGCTTGATTTCAGGACGTCCTGATCACATTATTGAGGAGGATAAAATGAACAAAGAAGCATTTCACAGATTCGTTGCCGAAAGCAGCGGAAATGCAAGTAATATCTGTCAGATTTGCGCCATCCGGGATGGCAAGATCGTCTACGAAGACTGCTGGCGTGGTTTTCAAAGCACGGATGCGGTAAATGTCAACTCCGTAACCAAGGGGGTTATGGCGTTGCTTACCGGAATTGCTTTTGATCAGGGGGCACTGGAAAGTATTGACCAAAAGGTGCTCGATTTCTTTCCCGATTATACCGTAAAGCGCGGCGAGAAAACCATCTACGATGTAACTATCCGGCACCTGCTTACCATGACGGCACCTTACAAAGGAAAATCCGAGCCCTGGAAGAAGGTATGCACATCCGATGACTGGACCAGGACCACATTAGACTTTCTCGGCGGCCGCAGCGGCATCACCGGAGAATTCCGCTATGCCACGCTGGGCATCCAGATCCTGGCCGGGATCCTGGAGTATGCCACCGGTATGAAATGCATCGACTTTGCGAACCGGTATCTGTTTCTTCCGCTTGGCATCCCGGAGCACAGGATACATGGCTCCAGCAGCAAAGAGGATCAGTTTGACTTCTTTATGAACAAAGGACCGCGTAAAAATGAATGGTACTCCGATCCGCAGGATACGATAACCGCAGGTTGGGGCCTGTGCGCTACCGGAACCGATCTGGCCAAACTCGGTGATCTGGTACTGCACGAAGGTCTCTATAACGACCGGCGTATCATCTCGTCCGACTGGATCCGGCAGATGATCACACCCTATCTGCAGCTGGGCGAGCGCTTCGGCTTTATGGAATACGGATATCTCTGGTACAAACCGAATAAAGAAAAGGAGGTTTATGCCGCAATCGGCGACAGCGGAAATATCATCTATGTCAACAAGGCCGAAAATGTATCCGTCGGAATCACCGGCACTTTCAAGCCAAGGATATTTGACCGAGTGGAATTTATCGAAGAGAAAGTATTACCACTCATCAGCCGCCTGCCGGTCTCGCACAATATACTTTGACAATCTTTCCGGTCTGATCAAACTCCATATAATAACAGGAATAATCCCCCGCATCATACACGGATTTTCCTGTGATCTGTTCTGTCATTAAGACCGCGTATCCGGATCCATCGTCTCTCGTAATGTATTGTTTAAAATCCCCGTATTTTTGTTCAACGGTATTAATATTATTTCCCAGCATTTCCCAATCGTTGATCATCGGATGTGATCTATGAGAGCAGATCCAAATAGTGACCATACATCCCAATATCACTCCTGCGACTATACCGATCCATTTATAGGTTCCGACCGCTTTGTTCTTTACCATTTCCTTAGTTTTCTCCTTTTCCTCTAAACTTACATCCTGCT
Organism: uncultured Lachnospiraceae bacterium; assembly: GCA_946403625.1. GTDB lineage: Bacteria > Bacillota > Clostridia > Lachnospirales > Lachnospiraceae > NK4A136. The sequence continues at coordinate 18,512 of CAMJAP010000047.1, read as the reverse complement.
ATCTGCATCTATTTTGGCGGCTGCAGCCTCAAGATCCGAATAGAACCATCGATATATGTCATCGGAATAACCATAGATAATACCTTTTCGTACCGGATCAAGCACACTCTTGATTTCACCGATCGCATCATTTGCCGGAGTCATCTTGTTAAATATGCCGGTACTCAACTGCGCGATGATGTGCTGTTCTCCGTTTCGCTCTGCCAGAAATACCTGATGAATCTTACCGGTAGGAATAAAGTTCATGCTCTCCTTTACGATCCTGGGATAAACCCAGACAACATCCCTCACCGGGATTGCAAAAAACACACCGATACTGTAATAACATACTGCCGTGGGCGTAATGACCGCTGCCTTCATAAGAATCGAAGCGCTTGCCATCTCACGGTCAAGCTGCGCCAGTTCTTCCGGCGTAAAGCGCTGCCAAAGTTCTATTGCTTCTGCCATACGCTTCTTGTTCAGAAAGTTCTCCTTCACCTTCCCCAGCTGTTTTACCTTTTCCATAATCCCCGGATAACGGCTGATCTCCTCATTCAAGTCCACAATCTCATCCTCCCTTGAAGCATTTTTCCGGCATCAAAATATCCGACACCAACATTGGATATTTTAGCAATAAATCGTAATTTTTCAATATTTATTTCCTTATGCTATGAATAGACCCACCCTATCAGTGGCACTATACCTCTGCAGGTGGGTCAGTTTTAAACATTGTTCCCTTTATTCCAGCGTGATCGTTACCGGCTCAGATACCAGTTCTACCGTAGTATGGTTGATCCGGTCAGCCCCCTGTACCACCACTTCCTTTTCGATGGCAAAGGTGATCTGTGAGATGCCGTCCGCCCATTCGCTGCTGTAGTTCACACCGGCTGCTTCGCCAAACTGCTCAAGGCCGAAGGCATAGTCATAGATCTCTGCCACAAAGCCGTATACCTCGGCGTCACCGTTTGGTGTGGATTTTTTGCTTCCGTCCCCGGGCACATTGTGCCACAGCATCAGATAGGTGTTGCCCAGATCATCCCAGGCTCTGATCCGCAAGCATCCGGAAAATTCGATGCCCTTCTCATCGCAGGCGCTGTTATATACATTCCAGTCCGTCCCGTTGCAGCCAGTTCCGTACAGTTTCAGCCCCGTACCTCCAAACGAGTATGCATCGATATTCAGCTCCTCATAGATACCGTCCAGATCCAGCACTGCACTTCCGCCGTTTACTGCGATACGATCATGACTGCCTTCTGCAAAATCCCCTTGCAGTCTGCTTGTAAAAGTATATGTACCGCCATACTCTTCTCCCAGATCAATACTGACTTTGATCGCAGCACTTAACGGATCCGGCAGGCCGTTTTTGTACTCTTCATAATCCTCCACACTTCCGGCGATCAGACCTTCCCGCAACGATGCATCCTCCGTCGCTACCCCTTCGTAGGAATACTCCTCTCCTACGGAGTCCTCAACATCGGTTACCGGTTCCCGTAATGCAATTCCCTCAGCTTCCTCCGGATGCTCTCTTAAGTATGCTGCCCGTTCTTCATATCTTCGTTCCATCTCATCCATATAGTCCATCGTCATTGTGGTATCCATAAACAGATCCAGATAGAGCGTGTTACCCTCGACCGAATACCTGTTTCCCCAATTGAAGAACGCGATATCATCCAATGCAGTTTCCAGTGAGATACCGGTCACCTCGGTACAGTTCCAGCACGCTCCCTGCGCGGAAGTTTCATCCAGCCGATCTTTAAGTGCTTCCAGATCTTTCTGATCCTCAAAGGTAAAACGGACGCCAACCTTCATCTCACTATTCTCCAGGCGGATCCCCGTGATTTCTGCATCTGCAATGCCTTCTTTGACGATCCGCTCGACCGTCGGATCCACCGCGTTCTCATATGTCACTTCGTATGTCGCCACAGCACCTGTCACATCATCATACATCTCTTTGGTAACACTGTTTCCGTCCTCCGAGACCACTCTGGTATCGGTCGCCCTCACCCGCATATCATCTCTGAGATTCTTTCTGTACTGCGATGCCGCGTATACTCCGCCGCCTACGGCCATACAACCGATGACCAGGATCGCTGCTTTGCCCACAGCGGAGATCACCTTTGCGTGGCTGTCGCCGCTTTGGGATCCGATCCTGCTCTTTAAGCGTTTATTGATCTCTTTGATCTCCGTCTCCGAAAGTATCTCCTCTTCAAATTCGCTGAAGTCGGTTTCAATATCATTTAAAATACTGTATGCATTATTCATAATCTTTCTCCTTATCTCGTCTATTGCGTTACCCTGCTGACCTCGTACATCTTTCGTAGTTTCTTCTTGCTTCTGGATGTATGGTTGTAGATCTGCTCTTTCGGCATATTCAGTTCTCGGCTCACATCCTCTATACTGTCCCCATCGATGTACATCCTCCGGAAGATCTCGCGGTCTTTCGGTGACAGACAGGACAGCATGCTTTCTGCCTCGCTTTCGATTGCCTCTTCAATCTGTGTGATCCTGTGATCGAAGGCCCCCGGCTCCGTCACCATATCGTCTATGGATGTCCCCGCCATGACCTCCGCTTCTCGTTTTGCCCTGCGGAGGTAGTCAATGGCCCGGTATCTGGCGATCGCCGCCAGCCAAGACTTGAACTCACACCTCGACTCGTCATAGTCGTCTGCGTGCTCCCAGGCCTTTAGCAGGACATCATCAAAACATTCATCGATCATGTCCGGTATCAAAGCAAGTCGGTTTCGCAGGATCGCGCGCAAAAAGCCGCCGTACCTGGCTATCACATACTCCAGCGCCCTCTCGTCTTTCCGCCGCAGAAACTCTATATAATTGTCGTCTGTTATCTTTTTCCCAAACACATCAGTGCTCCTTTTAACGATTTATTCTCAATGGATCCATCTGTAATTATATACGCACAACATAGCAAAAATCTATCCAACTCTCAAAAAAAGCGACCTCATTTTTGAGATCGCAATGCGAGCAATGCCTCTATACGCTCTGATCAGCACAGCGCGTCATGGATGTAATATATCGTTTTCTTACCACCTCGCACTAAGAGGATATTCAGATGCCGGTGCGAATCCTCCCCATTCATAATATTTCACATCCGCTATATTTCCGGATTCATCTAAATAAACATAATAGCGTATTTCGCCTAGGACACCATCAAAGAAATTCCATTCAAATATCTCTCTTGAGCAAAATACATATTCTCGATCGTCTATTATTTTTGTTTCTTGGTATTTATAGCTTTTAGATGGATACGAATATCTCCATCTAACAGTATCTATTGTTTTTCCTATCATCCAATCTAAATCTTCAGTTTTTCTACTTTTGACAAAATCAGATTGAAAACATATGAACAATATCATGCTCATGAAAACCACTATTCTTATCAGTGCCTTTTTATCCGATTTCATTTTTAAAACATATACGAAAAGAAATGCAAATAACAGTATCGGAGAAATAAATATCAATATTCCAATTAGAGTATCTATAACTTGTGCAACCATATTTTCACCTTACCTTCTGTCAATCCGCAGATTCCACATTATTTGGTCTTTTTCTGTGCCATATCATTCAGAAAATCCGCAAACTGTTTTCTGGTAACACCACCATACTTCGTAGCAAAATCGTCAAAGGCATTTTCCGGATCCAGTTTTAAATGCTTAATGATCAACTGCTTTCCCTCCTCAAAATACTTTTGCTGCTTCTCATAAATCTCCGTATTGGGAATCTTTAGTTTGGTCAGATCTTTGTCCCAGATCGCATTCACGGTATTCATGTCTAAGCAGGTTACAAAATTAAAGGGAGATACATCCTCGGGATTTCTTTCCCGCCATGCCTTATATTCCTTTACTAATTCAGTGAAACATTTAAGTTCACATTCCGCCAACCCCCAATACAACTTATCTACACCTCCCCTAAGGATCGATCCCGAATGCCAACCTGCCAAAAATCCGAATTCCACATCTGACAATGACAATGTCTTATGGGCTACTATTGGATATGTCGCCCAATATACCCAATTATCCATGGTCACTTCCGCCATCAAAAGCGGATAGGTTTCCAGCTCTTCGGGTGTCATATTGGCATTGTCCGTAAGCACGGCATATTGTCTGTAGGCAATGGGTTTTGTCATCTGGTGATAGATTGGATGCCCGTCCGGTATTCCGGGACATTTCCAAATATCCTTTACCCTACCCAAAAGTAGGAAATAGGTATATAACGTCGGAGTCACACGAACCCTGAAAATATCTCCGGGCTTTATATCCACCACTTCTCTCTTCTTATGAAGGTATTCTTCCAATGTTTGATCATAATCCTTCGGACAGGAAGCAATATACTTTTCCGTATATTCTTCAAATTCTTTTTTATTCCTCGGTACCACCGGCGGCAGAGGCAATTCCTGATCATTGCTGCTATTGAAAGCACAGACACGTGTTGTTCCACCGGCAAATGTCACGGTCAGATGGGAACACATATAGGTAGGATTCATCAAATTAGAAGGACTCAGAGGTTTCTCATTTCCTCTTGCCGTCTTTGGAAGCAAAACCTTCCTTCCCTTCGTATGTGCATCCAGATCACACTCCTCATACATAGCATAATGCTGATCACCGGATGAATCATTAACCTCTTCGAAGATAAACTTCTTTATAACGTCGCCTTCAAAGAATAAGGTAACCCTCTTGTAAGCATGATATACCGCTGCATAACTGATCTCTTTGTCCCATTTCTCTGAAATAGCAGAAAGCCCATAATAGTATCTCTGCTCATTCGTCAAATCCACCAAATATTCATCTTCCTTGAAATACTGCTGTGCTTTGGACTTCTTTTTCCTTGGCTCTGCGGCAATAATGGCTGCACTCAAATCTGAGGCGATTTTCTTTTCTTCAGACAGCTTTTCTTTTGCAAATGAGCCAAACACTTCCGCCATTGCGGTTCTGTCAATTCCGCATTTTCCATTCCAATACGCCAAAGGATAATACAGTGCATTATCCTTCGTCAATTCACGCTCACCACTGTTCGTAAACTCATGAAGGTATCCTTTTTTCGTCTCTGTCTGTAAGATATTACACATGGAAAGGATGCCCAGAACCTGATGAACTCCGTTTGCGGATCCCTCCATGATCTTTTGCTTATGGATGGCACTGATCAAAGCAGTCGCCTTATTATGGGATTTCATGGAACTGACTACTCCCATAATAGAATTCAGGATATCATAATCTGCATTTGTCGGTTCCACCTTAGGCAGAGTCACAAAGAATTTAAGATCGTTATAAACATACTCCGCCCGTCCCAGATCAGCTTTTCCGCGATTGTTTCCGGGCAACAGATAATGAAAGACTCCATATTGATTAAAATCCACCTCTTCTGCCTGATGCAATCCATGGATGCATCCACAGATCTGACATTCTTCTTTCCTATAAAGAATTTTTGATTCCAAGGCATGCATGGGAAGGGCTTTCGCCCACACCAGGCTGGCAAGAGCGGTACGATATCTCAGATCCCCCGTAGAAAGGCTGTACAAAAATCCTTTTGCTGCATCTTCCATGGGAATCTTATCTGCCAGTTCCTTGACCGTCTTTATCATTTCGTCATGGGTCAAGTTTTCACTTTCCACAAGAACACCGGCCTGTATTCCCTTCTCCAGTTCTTCCTTCGTAGGTTTTTCAACCGTTTTATAAGATGTATAGTATTTCTTGAAAATCTTGATAGAATTCTTATCCACTCCATCCAACCAGTTACCCATTCTCTCTCCCCTTCCGAATCACAGTCGGATTACCAATATAACACAAACTGTGTGCTATGAATAGCCCCACCCTATCGGCGGCAATATACCTCGGCGTCACCATAGTAACAAACCATGTAAAAATGCGGAGCTCACACTACGCATTTTTTCCATTTTTGAATTCCGTCTTCTATGTAATATTTTAACCGACTTTCTATAGTATTCGTCTCATTACAAGGCATATATCCAACCAACTTACTTAATTCTTCCGGATACCCAAAATCAGCATAGACTTCATCAATAGTCTGAAACACATCATTTGCATTTTGATAAGAATAATAAATCAGCGCAAACATCCATTTGGATTGTATGGACTCGATGTTAGTTTCATCATTCTTGATCAGCGATAATAGAATATCCTCTATCTCATATTCCTCCGCAATTATTAATTTCATAACCGTTTCGAAATCCGGCATATCCTCATCAATACATTGCCTTGCGTATGCAATAACGGCTTCTGCTGTTATAAAATCTTGTTCCAGACCGTATTTAATCTCCGCCCAGCTCCACTTTTCTATATTTTCAAATGCCTTCGTATAGTATTCTTTATTCATCAGCATATGCATCCATTCCTTCTGAACTCGCACATTTGAAGATCACGTCATATTCTTCTATAACTCTTTCGCACTCGCATTCGATTTTGGCGGACATCCCGGCATTAATGGTATCCCAGTATTTTCCATAAGACAATATACTTTTTATGGACACACCATCAAAATATGCGTTATCTCTGATCTCTATACACTCCTGCGTACCACTATGGTAAAAATTCAGGATATTCTCTTGACTAACGACAAAAATCTCGTCTTTTAAGTTTATATCTGACAACACTCTTCCGTCCAAGACCTGCCCTGCTATATTTCCATTGCATATGGCCACCTGAAATAAGGCTATCGCTTTCATTAGCATCACCTCTTCATCTTTTCCTATCCCTCCACTCGAAAAGAGCCTCCATCCTCGCGGGCAGAAGCTCCTTTGTTTATTATGACCTTTATATTTTACCACAAATAGTCTTCGATGTCTTCATATTCGTTCCTGGAGAGTTTTTCCAGAAATGTCAGATACGACGGTTCGATCTGATTCAGACACTTTCTGATATTGGCATAATTCAGCGCAATTATGCCGCTTTGGCCAAGCTCGAGTCGGATCTTTCTTGGTGCGATCCCGATCTCCACGCAGTCGTGGTATGGGTTATAGCTACAAAAAGCCGAATCCGCGATCAGTACTCTCGCATCCCCATCCCGGCTGTCATTTGTGTCAATACATACCACATTTCCGCCGGCGGTTACCGCAACAGTATACACACCATACTGCGCCAGATATCTTCCCGGCTCGCCATGTTTGTTTTCCATCACGATCCTGTCGATGTTCAGTAAGGAAACACACGATTCGAGCATCGGCAGACTAAAGGGCTGATAGTCCTTGTAAAACCCGACAATCTTATCTACGCGTGTGCCGAACAAACGCTGCAATCGCTCCACCTGCTGCTCGGATGCCGGCTCAAACAGATCATCTCGCCCATACATCTTTTCAAAATTCTTTACAAATTCGTACATTCGGTATTCCGATCCTTTTCAAAACTCGCGGTTCATAAAAACGGCACGGCCCAGTTGAAGTGCCATATATTCCCCGGTATCCATCAGCTGACGGTTCATATTGCATACATAATAGCCGTATATACGTCTGCCGAAAAACAACGGATATGCCGTCAGCCCCTTGCCCTCCCGGATCAGTTCCTGTCTGGAAAACATCATCGTCATCGGGCACTCCTGTCGCTCTTTGGGGATCACATACAGTTCTCCGTTACGAACGACACAACGCAGGCGTATGGTTTCGGGGAACTGCAATTCTTCGCCCAGGTGGTATTCCAGCGGCTCTTCAAAAAGATACAGCGCCGCATTTCGTACTTTGTAATAATTCAGGCGTTCGATCACTCGTTCCACGTCATCCCCGCTTCCGCAGTCAAAACCGCTGGTTTCCACCATAAACTGAAAGATCCCGTCTCTTCCGCCTTCGTATCTCCGGCGCTCCATACTTCTCTCTATGAACTGTGAGACGAGGGCCTTATCACGCATTCCCGACAGCAGACGGTTGTTACGGATATTGACATATACCGATCCCTTATTCTCATTCATCGCCGACTGCATACGTTCTATGCAATAGACAAAGCGGTTACCGTCCGTATACTCCATCGCGCGGTTTTCAAAAAACAGTTCCGCAAGCCGAGCGATCTCCTGCGCCTCTTCATCACTCATATAACGATTCTGTATGCACCGCACCATACGGGAGATGATCTCAAAAAACAGACGTTTCAGATCGATATCTCCCGGATCAATGAGTTCATTGCGATACCGGTAAAAGCAATCGTCAAACATTTGGAAGATAAATGCCGGATCGCCCTTCTGCATCAGCCCTCTTGTATAGGCATACATCTCATAATCCAGCGAAGCCCTTCCAAACAAACGCGTGGGAATACTTTCCGAAGTCACCTTTTGACCGCTCATCTTTTGGAGCAACAGTTCCAACGCCTTCTTTCCCAGCGTATCCGTGTCCGTCCCGATGGAAGAAAGCGGCGGGATCAAATCTCCGGCCATACGCGTGTTATCAAAACCAAACACCATCACATCCCGTCCCGGTATAAGTCCCTTTTCATTCAGGACATTGTATAAGCCGTAGGCGGACTGATCATTCACACAAAAGATCGCCTGTACCTTCGGATTACGTTTTAACAGCCGTATCGCCGCAGGCTCTGTATGAATCGACATATCGGTCTTTTCATACTGCTCCTCGGTAAACTCCAAACCATACTCTGCCAGACACTTTGCAAATATCTTTTTTCGTTTCACCGCATCGGCATTATCATCACGCCCTCCGAGCATGCACATTCTCGTGATGTTTTTGACATTCACAAGATATGCGATCGTTTCCCGTATACCGATCTCATCATCATAGTTTACACAGATCTCACCCTTGGCATCCGTAGCGATAAATACCCGCGGGATTCCGCTCTCCAGAAGCCTGCCGCATTTCGTCGGATTGGGCAGGGTAAAGATCAGGCCGTCAAAACGGCATGCACTCTCCAGTTCAAAGACCGTATTGTAGACCAGCTTGTACTGATGCTGCCGGTCCGACGGATCGTCACTTTCATCGTGTCGTCCTGCCAGCAGGATCAAGTTGATGTCCTTCCTGCCAACCACGGCATGCGCCACGCTGTGCACGATCTCCTTGTTGAAGTCGGCATACACATCCTCTACGATCAACCCTATGTTTTTCTGCTCGTCTTCGTAATACTTCATACCTATCCCCTGCTAATGGGTCATTCAATGACCGGCGACGGCTTGGAAAACAGATAGCCCTGCGAATAATCGATCTCATACTTTTGCAGCAGTTCCTGTATTTCCTGATTCTCCACAAACTCCGCCACAATGTTCACGGACCGTGTACTCAGATTTTTCCAGCCGGCGATCATTGCCACAAGGCGTTCGGATTCCGGATCTTTACAGCAATTGCGTATAATGGATCCGTCGATCTTAATGAAATCGGAATGAATATTGGCGATATGCTGCAGATTGGAATAGCCGCTTCCGAAATCATCGATGGAGATCTTACCTCCGAGGCGATGTACATTATCGACAAAACGCACCATCGCTTCGTAATCATCCACATCTTCATTTTCCAGTATCTCAAAGATCAGATTCTCCGGATGTTCACACATGGAAAGCTCATCCAGAATGTATTCCACCAGTTTCTTATTCGTTATATCGCGCATACCGAGATTGATGCTGAAACAACAGTCTTTTTTCTCGTGAAAGATCTCCAAAACTTTTTTGATCATAGTCATGGACAGCAGATCGTACAGCAGACCGTAATTTCTGGCCACATCCAAAAAACTGGCCGGCGCATAGATCCTGCCGTTTTCGTCTTCCAGTCGCATTAAAGACTCATAATGGCTGATCCTCTTGTTTCGGTTATCATAGATTCCCTGGAAATACGGGATCACCTTATCGTGCGTGAGTGCATAATTGATCACATTGACCATATGGTATTTTTCCCGTATGCTCTCCTCATCCAGGCTGTCCGCTTCCGCATCATATACATAAAACTGTATGTTCCTGCGCATCATTTCCAGACGTGCCGCACTGTACGCCGTACGGAGTTTGTCCACCGTACACTCATTCAGTATGCAAAAGACGGGAATGATCGCGATCAGTTCCTCTTTCACCGTAAACAGGTCTGCCTGCAACTGCTGCATATCTTTGATGAACTGTTTCAGCGAAACCATATAGGAAGGCGCCGCCAAAGCCAGCTGCCACTCTCCCGTATGATACGGGCGGTACTTTTTCTTTTCCGCAAATCCGCAGATCTTTTCCGTATAATTCTTGTAGGTTGCCTGCAGTTTTTCTTCCGGGAAAACCGACTGTATACCGGCCGTATCCAGCACATGGATGATGCACACACGGTCATATCCGTTGACGCCGATATCCATATTCATGGCTGCCTCTCCGGGCAGTTCTTCCTCCCTGGAATAAAACAGTCTGCGTTCACAGGCATCTACCAGCGTCCGCAACTGCTTCGGCATGGTGCATTCCTGACCACTCCGGTATTTTTTCTCCAGTTCCGTCAGATACTCCAATATCCTTTGGTCATCTGCATCCAACGCTTCGGTATGCTGGAAAACATAGGGATTGGACATCGACACTGCCGGGCCTTCCCCCATTACTGTCATCACCATACAGCAGTTCGCATATACATTTTTCCCGTCGATCTGTGTCAGTTCACCGTCCGTAACACAGCCGCTCATATTGGAATTAATATAGGCAGAAAGTTCCCATTTGACACAATGGGGATAGAATAAAAGTCTGGAAGCACAGGTATAACAGAAGATCGTTTCGGCTTTTTCAAAATCTTCGATCCGATCATACATTCGTCGATTATCCGCAACGATCTTGCGCGCATAGATCACCGCCGGTCGGAAGTTTTGGCCTTCCGTAAATTTGCGTTTGGTTCGCAAAGCACCGTCATCCCGCATAAACAGAAACGGCAATTCTTCCGCATCCACCGCTTCTTCCGCGATCGCATCGGCACCGGAGACACAGCTGTTCATGTTTTCCAGTTTATCTCCGCCAAAGGAGGCGACCATCAGCCAATGGTCCGACGCTCCGTTTTCATCAAAAACAAATCCGGTTCCCTTCGAACCGTTCCGGTTGATATCGGGATACGCTGCGATCCCGCCCATCATGGAAACACCCGGAAAACAGCGATTGCTCTCTTCGGTCAACGCACTGACCTGCGGATATTTTGCCGTAAGGAAGGTCAGGAGCTGTTTGGTATCTTTGTCGATCACGGACCTGCGGATACTTTCGCACAGATCACCGGCCGCTACCACTGATCCGTCACCTGCAATGGTTTCCAGACAGGCTTTTCGTATCCCGCCGCCGTCCATCTGAGTAAGCGAGATCAGACATTGATCGCGGATCACTTTTCCGTTTTGAATGATCGCAGAGGTACTGGTACCGAGAATATGCGCTCCGGGGATCACACCTTTGATGAATTTAGCAAGATCAACCGCTTCCTTTTCCCCGTGTATCGCCGTATGGATCCGCACCAGGATATCCCCCTTTTTCGGATCCACCATCAACTGGTTGAACATTTCCCGCAGTCTTGCTTTTGAGATAAACTGAAAATTCCATGTAAACATATGAAAACCCCCGGCTCATGCCCCAAAAAACACCTGCTTCTATTTTACCACAACGGTGTTCCCCCCGCAACTCGCTGTTGCCTTATTTTTTAGGTTTCTTTGGAATTTTCGTAGATACTGTAATCCCGCTCAAACAGTTCTTCATAAGCCTGTGGCCAGAGTTTTTCCGGCGGGACCTGATCCAGCAGTTTCTTTTGCACAAAATCCTTACTCTTGTTCCGGTATTTCGGCAGTTTATTTAATACCATCAGATTGGTCAGTTCGTTGCGCCACAGGATCTGTATCTTACGATGGTCCTTCACCCGTGGATTCACGCCGCATTTGCGGATCTCGTAAAAATCCGTTTGGCCGTTTTCATCCAGTTCCACGGACAGGATCCCCCACCATTCCGGAACATGCTCTTTCACATGCTGGGCGTGCCGGGAGCCGATCACGATCATATTTCGGTCATAATACCAGTTGTAGTACCTGACCTGTTTCTCCAATCTGGAGTAATTGTCGGCATCCGATTTGATCTCTATGCCATACAGGTATTCCGGCGTCACCATGACAATATCAGCCCGTACCCTGCCGATCACTTTTTCCTCCAGGATACGCACTTTCCCATAATTTTCTTCCAGATATTCAAATAAAGGCTCGCGGATATCCCGATCCCGGAGGATCCCATCCCGCTTCTGCTCCTCTGCCAAAATACACCTCTTAAGTATCGTCACCTATTGTCTTTAATATCTCGACCAGTTCTTCCACGGAAACGCCGGCCACTCTCGCTTTGTCGACCGCCGTCTGCAGCAGTTCTTCGATCTGCTTTAGGTTTTCCTCACGCAGGAGTTCCCGGTTCTGTGCCTTCACAAAGCTGCCTTTTCCGGTGTAGGATTCGATAAATCCGTCCCGTTCCAGCTCTTCGTAGGCGCGTTTGGTCGTGATCAGGCTGATCCGCATCTGCATCGCCATATTGCGCATGGACGGCAGCGGATCTCCCGCCTGCAGCTCGCCGTTCAGGATCATTGCCTTGATCTGCTTGACGATCTGAAGATAGATCGGATCGTTAGACGAATTTGAAATCAGTATATCCATAGCTTTTTCCTTTAATTATCCGATTCTTCGTTGCTACGCTCCTCAGAATGATGTGATATTCCATGATCTGCCTCCATAATGCGTTATGCATATTGTGTATATCTCATATATACATTCATAATATTTTATTTTTCCAATGTCAACTTTTTTTCAAAAAATGAAGTGTTTTTTAGAAGTACTTTCGTATAATAGAATGACCGGGTCTAAAAACACGAAAGGAGTTTTTGATATGACCGACGAAACCGCGATCAAACCGGCTTTACCCCGGAAGACGGAAATTTTATCCGTACCGATATCGGTACCTGCATCCTGATCTACAGCCATCTGGACAGCATTTCCGTCTCTTCCGGCACTACGCTGCAGATGGGCGATCCGATCGGTACCCTGGGAAATACCGGTCACTCCACCGGTCCGCATCTTGGCCTCAAAGGCGAAACTGCAGAGGGTGAAACCTGCATCTTAACAGTCCTGAATATATCAACCATCGATGAATAATTCTTTTTCTCATAAAAACATCCCCGGAACCGAAACTCCGGGGACATTTTATGGGAGAAAGTGAATTAGGAAATTGTCTTATTTTATTACCATAACCCTTGCAATTCCTGTTTCAGATATGCAAGGTACTTCAGGTACTCTTCATCGGTATTTAAATGCTCCAATATCACAGGCATCTCAGGATCGATCTCGTTCATCTTGGAAACATAATGTCTGAGCGGAAACTCGCCGTCGCCGGGTCCGCATTCTTCCAGCCGCAAGGTATAGCGGCGATCCAGATGCACATCCTTGATATGGCAGCTTCGGATCTTCTTCCCGAGGATCTCCGCGCATTCCTCAACAAACTCTTCCGGATGGAAATAACGATCCGCCGAGTTGATCATATTAATAATATCCATATGTACCGCAAACCGGTCGCGCTCCACCAGATCCAACAATCGTACATATTCCTTCGGCCCCGTCGGGATCATCCACGGCATCGGCTCCAGCGTAAAATAGGTGTTCTTTATTTCTGCCCGGTCGATGATCTCCTGCACCATCGATACCGTCTGCTTCCAGGCTTCCTCCGTAAAGTTTTCGCGATATCCGCCATCCCAGATCGGCCCGAAGGCCCCGGCAACATTCACCGCACATCTTGCATTCAGAAAATCCGCCAGACGCAATTGCTCCACGGCATAATCTCGATTTGCCTTTCGTTCCTCCGGATCCGCCGCCATGGCGTTTCTCCAGATACCGACTTCCGCAATGGTCAGGCCTGCTTTTTCCGCTGCCTCTTTATATGCGATGATCTTCTGCTCCGGTTCATTGCTCTGTACCGGAAACACCACCGCCTTGCATCCCAGGCTTACCTGTTTTTCCGCCCACTCTTCCGGTGAGGTATGGTGTAACGGTGACGAAGTACCAAGTCTCATGTGTGTTCCTCCCGAATCATTTCATAAAATGCAGTACCGAATCGTCGATCTCCGAGACCTTTGCAAATCCGGTGAAACTCATCATATAACGGAGTTCGTTGCCCACCTTTTGCAAAAATGCTTTTACGCCTTCCACGCCGTCTTTTTCCAGAGACGGCATCATAGAACGGCCAACCGCACAGGCATCCGCTCCCAGTGCCAGCGCTTTGAATACATCGGCTCCGCCTGCGATCCCGCAGTCTACGATGCTCTCCACACCGCGATCCTTCAGTGCCTCTTTGATCTGCGGCAGGATCATCATCGGCGGCACCGCATAGGGCATACGCCCGTGATGATGACTGACGATGATCGCCTTTGCGCCGATATTTGCACATTTCACGGCATCCCGCACACTCAGAACGCCTTTTACCACAAACGGCAGTTTCGTCCGCTCTACATAATCGCGCAGCATCTCGGTTGTCTGTTCGGCCATTTCTTCCCCGACGCAGATATCTCTGCCGTTCTCGCCAAAGATATGATCGATATCCATACCGATCGCAAATGCCCCGGCATCTTCCGCAAACTGCATCTGATCCAGCACCTTTGCATGGTCCGCATACGGCTTTACGATACGAACGGTCTTTGCTCCCGTATCCATGATCTTTCGGAACTGATCATTTTCCATCATTCCGCAGAAATTCAGAATATTACTTTCTTTGGCCGCGATCGAATACTCTTCCAGCCCGGTCTTTTCCCTGCCGTTAAACTCCTTTAAATGGGAAAACGCAGGCGTAAACACCGGCATGGAAAAGGTCTCTCCCAGAAAGGTGGTCGATGTATCCGCCACCACCGAATCGATCAGGCGCTCCTCCACCAATATGGAGTCCATATATTTCTCAGTGATCACATTTGCATCGGATACTCTCTGATATACTTCATTTTGCATCGGATCCACCTCCCGGAAATCTTCCAAAACCTCGGCTGTCGTTTTTCGTATAACGCCATACTATCGGATTCCGATTTGGATGACTTCTTATTCTTTGACATTGCCGATATCAGTTTTCGGCGTTTTTCCTTTCCGAAATGCGCAGCCCTTATCCGAATTCTTTTGCTTCCGCCCGTATCCTATGATAAAATAGGCAGTTGTAAACTATATTTCTTCAGGAGATTATGAAAATGACCTTTTTACTTTTTATTGTTGCAGTGATCGCCCTCGGTGCGGTAACCATTAAGTTAAGACGCCATAACCGTCAGGTGCGGCAGGAATCTTTCCGGGAGCTGTGGAACAGTATCCCCGATGCGCCGCAGGCTGCTCCGCCGACGCCGCAGCCACAACCGGAGCCGGTTCCCTCTGAGCCTGTTTTTGACTGGTCAAAGACGATTGATGCAAGCACGATCACCGTTCCTGCCGATCTGCCTTTTCGGGAAGAGATGGAACTCCTGCTCTATATGACGCAAAAATATCCGGACATGATGCCGATCGATTTCTATGCGCCGCTAAGCAGCACCACCATCGCTATGTTTGAAGACCGTACCGGTATTCGTCTTCCGGAACAAGTAAAAGCTTTGTACCGTTTCAGTAACGGGTTGGATATTGAAAGACAAACGCTGCTATTCGAACCGTTGGAGCTGGTCGAAAAAGAGTATAACATGGGCTATTGTGACTGGGCCAAAGAAGGCGATGCCAATGATTACCTGCTGCTCGGTTCCGTCATCGGTGACGGCCAATACCTGGGGCTCCACAAAGCATCCGGCCATATTTTCTGGCATGATCACGGAAATATGACCGATTACGATACTGTGAAAAACCTGCTTCACTGGGCGATCGAATTCATCTACGAAGGCTACCTTGGTAAAGGAACGGATGCAAGAGTGGATGCGTATTTGTATCCCTAAAGTTTTGGCTTCCCCTCAGGGGGAAGCCGTCTCATCAATGATCTGCAGCAGTTTCCCGTTTTCAATAAACTCTTCTGCAACCTTAAAAGAATATGAAAAAAAATAAAAAATCCCGGAACCGAAGTCCCGGGATCGAAAGGAGAACAAAAAGGTGTTCCTGTCAGCCTGCACATCTTCTGGATGCCGTCCCCCAAACCGAGATGGACACATCCGTGTAATATTTTAAAGTATAGGTTTTCTTTCCGGCCTCGATGAAAGCCATGATCGCTTCCACCTCTTTCTTTACCGTTTCTTCATCCTCATACCATCCGAGGATGATCGTATGCGTTCCGAAAAAACCTACCTTGTCAACTGCCTCTAAAATGTATTTCGGCTCATCCTTTGCCGAAAATGCGATCCTGGAATATCTTACGGACAGGCAATTCACCACCTGACTCTTATCATAGGATGCGATAGTGATCTTGTTATCACAAGTGGGGATCACTGCCACTTCTTTTTCTTCCGTTGCATCCGCCGGCTTGTTATCCATCAGATAATCAATGGAGATTCGTAATTTCTTCGCCAGCATCAGGAGTTTGTCCGTTTCCGGATAACCGATGTTCGATTCCCACTTGGAAACTGCCTGTCTCGAAACATGCAACATATCTGCCAACTGCCCTTGTGTAATTCCTTTTTCCTTGCGTATCAATCTCAGATTATTCCCGAAACTCATTGGTGAAGCCCTCCTTATGCCTATTACTTTACCGCAACGAACGGAGGACTTCCACCAACTGAGGTTTACGCTACCGCTACTATCAGTTGCACCGCTTCTCAATACTCCTTCTTCTGCATGATACGGATGCTGAGCACGATGGATACGATCAGCAGGAGGATTACAACTCCGAACAATACGGCACAAACCATTCCGCCCGGCATTGCCTTGATGCTGTCCAGCAGCCCCTGTACATCCAGCCCTGCGTTTTTGCTCAAAAACTCTACTACCGCCTTTCCGCCAAGGACCAAAACCATAAAGATTCCGAATATTGCAAACAGTACCAGGCGGCCTTTTTCCGTACCGAATTTCAGATCCATCGGGATCATCAGACCGATGATCAGGAAAAATAACGGAACAAACATCAGATCCTGTACCAATTGGTTCGCTACGGCAAATTCCTCATGCTTGATATTTAACATAACAAACTGCAATGCCACCGCGCAGATCCAGGTTCCTATGGTTACCAGAATAGATATCACATATTTCTCTGCCGCATACAGTTTACCGCTGATCGGAAGCGTCATCAAAAATGCCATTCCGTTGTCAAAGTTGTCGTTTGCGATCGTGGATAATACCAGGAATAGCCCGATCATCGGAAAATAGCTAACCAAAAATGTACTATCCATCGAATATCCAAGAATCACTGCCATCGCGCCATACATGATCAGCAATTTTTTCTGCTGTCCGAGCAAACGGATGTCTTTGATCAATAATCCTCTCATTTTTCTTTTCCTCCCAACATCAAAACGATCATATCATCAATACTGCTGTTTTCGACTACCATATTCGGATAATTATCCAAATAAAACTGTTTTTCATTCGTAAGACAGGTGTGACTGAACTTGTCCTTCTTTTCCGCGATCAGATACTGCTTGTCCATCGATGCATATTCCTCTTCGCTCACCTTCAGGATCCCGTACTTTCCGAGGATGGTATCGGTATCCTCGTGCAGGATGATCCGGCCTTTGTTGATCATATAGATATCATCGCACAGACCTTCCAGATCCGAAGAAATGTGCGAACTGATCAGGATGGAACGGCTGCTGTCTTCCTCCATATAGTTGCGGAGCAGATCCAGCACATCGTTTCTTGCCAGCACATCCAGTCCCGCAGTGGGCTCATCCAGTACCAGTAATTTCGCGTTGTGGCTCATCGCCGTGATCACACGAAGCTTCGCTTTCATACCGCTGGAAAAATCCTTGATCTGTTTATCCATCGGCAGATCCTGCTCCTTACAGAGTCTGCGGAATTCTTCTTCTTGGAATTCCTTATAAAAACTTTTCAGGATCTCGATCACATCTTTGATCGTCAGCATCATGCTGAATCCGGAATCGGAAAGTGCTGCTCCGATGGCCTCACGGTCCTGTGCGGTAAATTCCTGCGGCACCTTATCCAACACCGTGATCTCGCCTCCGTCCGGCCGGATCAGTCCCAGTACCGACTTGATCGTGGTGCTCTTGCCTGCCCCGTTCTTACCGATCAGGCCGGTCACCGTTCCTTCCGGAATTTCCATGGTAATATTCAAATCAAATCCACTATATTTCTTTTGCAGATCTTTCATCTTGATCATTGCTTTCTTTCTCCTTTAAATCAATCACTTAACAGGATCTCCAGGATCTCTCGTATCTCTTCATCGTTCAGCCCCAGAGCCCTTGCCCGGTCCACTGCCATCGAGAAATCTTCCTCAACGGATTTCTTCCTTGCTTCCAGCGCCAGCTGTCGATCTGTCGCTGCCACATAGGTTCCTTTGCCGTGTACCGTTACAACGAACCCTTCCTCTTCCAGTTTGTCATACGCTTTTTTTACTGTCAGCGCGCTGATCTTCAGCTCATTGGCAAAGCCTCTGACCGACGGAAGTACCTCTCCCTCTTGCATTGTTCCGCTGATGATCTCCTGCTTGATCTGATCGATCAGCTGCTCATATACCGGAACCAT
>CAMJAP010000046.1 GCA_946403625.1 uncultured Lachnospiraceae bacterium | reverse complement strand
GCCAAAAGGGCGGTAGTCAATCAATCAAAAATATGTTACACTTTATAGAGAATAGTGATAAATCTTCTGCGGTTGACACCGAAACGCAGGAACTGGAGCAGTATATCCGGAAGGTGAAGCTCGATCCGGAGGTTAGGAGGGGACTCGTGACATTTGGAGATTATATTGACAGAGAGTGCAGAGAAGCTGCTGATAAAGCAAAATCCGAAGCAAAGATTGAAGAAAGAGTCGAATGTATTTTGGATCTATTATCTGAACGAGGAGAGATTTCGCCGGAACTCGAAGCCAGACTCTATGCGCAGAATGATATGGAATGTCTGAAAAAACTGCTCAAACTTGTGGCGCATGTAGAATCTGTAGAGGAATTTGAAGTACAAATGGATGAAGTGTTAAAGAATACAATGGCTCCGGTGTAGAGATCCGGAGCGAGAAGAAAAGCGGGGCATTACCCGCTTTTTGTAACATATTAATATAGGGGGTGTCTATGGAGATTTCAGTACTTACAGAAGAATATGTGCAGCGGAATGCGGTAAACGCATCTGCGCTTGCGAATGCGCGCAAGATATCTGCAAAAGACGAGTTTTCCGGCAGAAAGATCACGGCGGATCGTTCGCTGATCTACGGTGATTGCAAGGGCTCGGGAAAGGAGCCGTACCATACTTCGGTGGATGTGTCCGGAGATACGGTGATCAGCCGGTGCAGCTGCCCGAGCAGACAGTTTCCCTGCAAGCACGCGCTGGCACTGATGCTGGATTATGCGGCAGGTAAGAACTTTGAGACCGGTGAGGTGCCGGAGGATGTGGCACGCAAGCGGGAAAAGATCGAAAAGCGCGAAGAAAAGGGAAAGCAGGAAGCGACTGCCGAGGCAACACCAAAGTCAGAGGAAGAACTGCAGAAAGCAGCACAGAAAAAGAAAGCCTCTGCAGATTCGGCGGCAAAGAAAAAGATCGCACGACAGCTGGAGGGCTTAGCTTTAGTATCCGACTTTACGAAGGAGATGCTGAGCTCGGGGCTCGGTACCGTAAACAGCGGATCGGTGAGCAAATACAAAGACCTGGCAAAGCAGCTGGGGGATTACTATCTGAATGGTCTGCAGCTTTTGTTGCAGCGCTTTATCATGGCGGTACAGGCCGAACGCGGCCAGGTCGGAGAAAAGGATCTGGTTGAAAAACTGGTGCGTCTCAATCAGGCAGCAAAGAAATGCAGGGTATTTCTGGAAAAGCAGCTGGAGAGTGGCGATTTCGGACCGCAGGATGATATTTTATACGAAGAACTGGGCGGCATCTGGCGTCTGGACCAGCTGGAGGCGCTCGGGTTATATAAAGAGGATGCCGAACTGGTGCAGCTGTCCTTTACCGTGCTTTGGGATGAAGCGGCGCAGGCCGAGACGGATACGGCCTATTGGATCGATCTGGCAAGTGGTGTGATCTCCAAGACCGAAAATATCCGACCCATCAAAGCCAAGAAATATGTGCATGCCGATGACAGCGCTTTTGAACTGTACAAAGTGAAACGGCTCTATTCCTATCCGGGCGGGCTCAACAGGCGTATCCGCTGGGAGGAGGCGGTAAGCGAACCCTGCGGAGCGGAGATTCCGGGGAAAGCTTTATCGCTTGCAAGGGGCGAGATCGGTGCTGCCGTAAAAGAAGCAAAGAACGAACTGAAAAACACATTGTCTGACAATGCGACGGCAATGCTGATCGCGTATGATCGCATCAACATTTCGAAAGACGGCGTGACGGCGCTGCGAAAAGGCGAGGAATCCATTGAATTGCGGGCAGCTTCGGAGTATACCGGAAGCCTGCAAACATTGCAGCACTTGCCGGAGAAGTATTGCAAAGACGGCGCTCTTTTGGGCGAGATCCGATATTCGGAGGAGGACAAAACGATTTATATGGTGCCGATTACCGTGGTGACACCGTCTGCAATATTGCGTTTGATGTAGCATAGCAATGGCAGACACGAACAAAGAGAAAAGCGGAGGGCAATATGGAGATATCAGTTTTTTACGAGGTACAGGATCGTTTATATAATGCAGCATTGGCCGGCAGCAATATCATCGCGGAGGATTTTCGCTTAAAGCGTGCCGTGGAAGGCCTGGGGGTACTTGCGGAAAAAGGAAAAGTGTTTGCGGCGCTGAAGCAGAAATGCGAAAAACTGCTGGAAGCCGGAGACGAGGCACCGTCACAGCTGGCGGATTGTATCGCGCTGGCAGATGCGATCGCGGTGACGCTGGGACATAATGGCGTGCCGGAGAGCGATGCGGTGGCAGAGGCGAAGGAAGAGGCCGGTATCTGGCAGCAGAACAGCCCGGTGAGTCAGGTGACTTACCGCCAGATGCAGGAGGCATTGGAACTTCTGCGAAAGGGAAGCGATAATACATTTAAGATCCTTGATAAATATCCGCAGATATTGACGGATATCCGTTTTGGTACGGCGGTTGCAGAAGGACTGAACGGAAAGGCGTCGGAACAGGGAGATCGCTTTGCAGCCATTGTTTTGGAAATCTGTGGGGATGCTCTGAAGGAGCTGATCAAAGACAGTCTGGATCTGAGCGATGAAGCGGCAAAAGGCAGACAGGTGAAAGTGATCGCAAGCGTATACGGAGCACGGGAAAATGCCTGGTATCAGGAGCTGGCACAGAATGAATCGATATCGCAGAAGGTGCGGCTGGAAGCCATCAGCGCACTGGGCTGCAGTGCGGAAAACGAAGATGTGCTGATGGAACTGTACAAGACCGGAAAGGGCAAGATCAAATCCGCAGCACTGGAAGCCCTGGTATACGCCGGGGCGAAGGGAATCGAGCCCCAGTTGGAAAAACTGTATGAAAAAGACGAATGGTCTGCGGCAGAGGAAAATCTGATCCGGATCTCGCCGTCGGAGACTGCGGCAAAATGCGTCCTGAAATACGAGCAATGGTGTGAGGCGGATCCGAAGAAACCCAAACGATTAAATCTGATAGAGCGCAAGACCGGACCGGTGGCGGAAGAGGCGTTTCTCAGGATGCTGAAACTGATGGGAAATGGTGTAAACGGAAATAGCATCCTGATCCGCAATCTGATGGAAGGCATTGCAGGGGCAGAGGAAATGATCGAACACTTCTTTGCTGCGGCACCCGGGCGTTTTGCGGAGGCCTATGCTTATTGTCGTTTCGTAAAGGGGACGCTGAGCACTGTGGATCTTATGAAGGTGCAAAAAATGATCTATGGCAACTTCCGCGAGGATGAGAACTGCCCGGCTCCTTATAAATTTGCCTCCGAATTGATACGAAAACTCCGTCTGATCCCGGTGATCGACAAGTATCGTATCGAGTGGAACTATGGCTATGATTTTTATACCGCATGGATCGGCGAACAACTGCCGCAGGTAGTATTGGATGTACTGACGGATCCCGCGGCACTGAAGAGTTTCAATGCGACCGCCGAATGCTGTGTGAGCCTTTCCAAACTGTGCTTAAGCAGTGATCCGGCAAAGCGGGGGCTGTGTGAGGAGACTTACTACAGTGCCTATAGCGTTGGGGCATGGGAACATGAGCGGCTTATGAAGATCGCCATACCTTTTTTGGAAAAAGCGGTGGAAGCGCATCCGTCGGTATATTACGGCACACTGGTGCACAGACTGCTTCCGGATCGTAAGGGAAGGGTGGATCTGTATTATGAATTTGTTTGTAAAAATGCGGAAGTGCAGAACATCAGGCCCTATGTTTCCCCGGGAGGAGGATGGCTGGGAAGCATGCGTGTGGAGATCTCGGACCATGAGCAGATGGTCAAGGAATACCAGTACGCAAAAGACAAGCTGAACAAGTTGTTCTCAAAGGTAAGCAAAGAAGATAAGCAAAAGATCATGCGTGTGATCGATGAAGTGATCTGAGAATACGGAGGACAGAACGATGGCAAATCAAAATGAGATCCTGCGGCTTTCCGCAGAAGTAACCTACAAAGAGGAGATCGATGCGCTGATCGCGGCAGACAAAGATCCCAAACCCGCCGGCTGGCAGATGTCGCCGCGAGCGGTATTGACCTATATCTGCGGCGGGAAAGCGGGGAATACGACGATCACACCCAAGTATATCGGTGACAAGCGATTGGTGGAAATCTGCATTGCGACACTGGTTACCGATCGTGCGCTGCTGCTGATCGGTGATCCGGGAACGGCGAAGTCGTGGCTTTCGGAGCATCTGAGCGCTGCGATCAACGGCAATTCGTCCCGCGTGATCCAGGGCACGGCAGGTACTACGGAGGAGCAGATCCGTTACTCATGGAATTATGCAATGTTGCTGGCCAAGGGACCGTCTTACGAAAGTATCATCAAGAGCCCCATCTATACGGCGATGGAGGAAGGCGCGATCGCACGCGTGGAAGAGATCTCCCGTTGCGCCAGTGAAGTGCAGGATGCATTGATCTCCATTCTTTCGGAAAAACGCATCGCCATTCCGGAACTCTCGGATGAGGTGGCGGCAAAGAAAGGCTTCTCGATCATTGCTACGGCAAACACCAGAGATAAAGGCGTCAATGAGATGAGCTCGGCACTCAAGCGAAGATTCAATATCGTGGTGCTGCCGGCACCGGCCTCCATTGAAGCGGAGATGGAGATCGTGCAGGCCAGAGCAGCCAAACTGGCAAATGACTTTGAACTGCGTGCTGCCATGCCGGAAGCAAAGACGGTGGAAAAGGTAGTGACCATCTTCCGGGAATTGCGTGCCGGACAGACGATGGACGGCAAGGTAAAGCTGGCACAGACCAGCGGCGTGCTGTCTACCGCAGAAGAGATCTCGCTGATCGTAAACAGTATGGCATTGGCCGGCAGTTTCGGCAGCGGCAAGGTGACGGATGCGGAACTGGCGAGTGCCTTACAGGGCGCCATCGTAAAGGATGATAAGAAGGATGCCAAGGTGTGGGAAGAATACCTGGAAAATGTAATGCGTAAACGCGGTAAGGAATACAGTACGCTTTATTCGGAGTGCAGGAGCCTGCTCTAAATGGGAAAGATCACTTATTTCGGAATCCGGCATTTATCGCCGGTATGTGCATATTATCTGCGGGAATTGCTGCAAAAAGAAAAGCCGGGGCTGGTGCTGATCGAAGGACCGTCGGATTTGAGTCACCTGATGGACGGTCTGGTATCGGAAGAGGCACAGTTGCCGGCAGCGATCCTGGCATATACCAAAGAGCCGCCCGTAGAGACGGTGCTCTATCCGTATGCGGAATTTTCACCGGAATATCAGGCTATTCTTTGGGCAAAAGAAAACGGAGCGCAGACACGCTTCATCGATCTGCCGTCCGGCATAACCCTCGGGTACTATAAGGAACTGCGCCGGCGCGAGGAAGAAGCGGAAGCAATACAGAAAAATAAAGAAGTGCGGGAACGGTTAAAAAACCAAAATGCCGATGCGGAAGAAACGGTGACTGAGGAGCAGGATGCGGAAGAACCACAAAGAACACCCTCCGTCTACGAGCGGATCGAGCAGGTGACCGGGATACCCCACGATACCTTTTGGGAATATACTTTTGAAGACTGCGATAACGGAGAAGACCTGGTCGCAGCCATGGAGAAGTACGGCGCATCACTGCGGGAGTTTTCGATGGCAGATGCGGATGATTTTAAAGCAGAGCACGAGGCGCTGCGGGAACGTTATATGCGTCGCATGATCGCAGAGGCGGTGACTGAGGATCCGGATCGTTCTATCGTGGTGGTGACCGGAGCCTTTCATACCGCTGCGGTGCAGGAGCCCTATACGGATGACGACCGGAAAAAGACGGATGCGGCACTAAAGGGCAAGGAGAATCTGAAAGAATGTAATGCCACGCTGATGCCGTATTCCTACTATCGTTTGTCGGAGCATTCCGGCTACGGGGCAGGCGCAAGGGCTCCTTATTATTTTGAGATCCTGTGGCGTTGCCGCAATGCGTGCGGAGGTGCTCCGGGCGGAGATATGGCGGCTTCGGAATACCTGACCAGACTGGCGGCATATCAGAGGGCGCATGGCGGCATGGCGTCATCAGCGCAGGTGATCGAGGCGCTGCGACTGGCCAAAGAACTGGCGGCCATGAACGGCGGGCGATATCCGGCGCTGGCCGACCTGCGTTCGGCGGCAGTCACGTGTATCGGGGAAGGCAGCTTTGCGGAGATCGCTACGGCGGTTGCCGATACTGAGATCGGAACAAGGATCGGACAGATGCCGGAAGGCACGGTCTGCACCTCCGTACAGGAAGACTTCCTAAGACAGTTGAGAGTATTGAAACTGGAAAAATACCGAAGCAGCGAGCGACAGGAACTGGAATTGGATCTGCGCGAAAATCTGCGTGTGAAGTCGCAGGAAGCAGCGTTTCTCGATCTGAACCGGTCCTTCTTCCTGCATCGGATGAGTGTGCTGGGGACCGGCTTTGGTACGCAGGAACAACGGCAGCAGGATAAGGCAACATGGGCAGAAAAATGGAGTCTGCAGTGGACACCGGAAACGGAGATCCGTATCGTTGAGGCATCGTTAAAAGGTGATACGATCGAATATGCGGCGATGTCGGTATTGGATGAGAAACTGCGGGCTGCGGAGAATATCAGGCAGACCTCGGCAATTCTGGCGAAGGCGCTGGAGGCGGGGCTCACGGCTTGCGTGAAGGAAGCCATCTATGCCGTACAAAGCAGCGCTGCCGGAAACGAAGCGGTGCAGGATATCGGCAGAGCCATCGGAGATCTGTCCCTTACGGTACGATTCGGCAATATCCGGCGGATGGATCTGTCCGGGATCGAGCCGCTCATGGAACGACTGTTTTTGAAATTCTGTCTGAATCTGCAGAAGGAGTGTATCTGTGATGAAGCGGCGGCAAAAGAGATCCTGCCGGCCCTGGCAACGGTATGGGATGCGGTGCAGATGCATGACTTCTTGGACAAGAACAGACTCATTTATACCTATCTCGATCTGGCGGAAGACGATATGGTGAATCCGCTGCTTTCCGGATTTGCCTGCGGAGCATTGGCAGAGCGCGGGGATATCGATGCGGAAAAACTCTATGCTTTGATGGAACGGCATCTGGCAAAGGGCATGCCGGCTTCGGACGGCGCTTACTGGTTTGAGGGACTGGCGGAAAAGAATCACAGGGCACTGATCGCAAGACTGGGCATCTGGGAGCATCTGGTCGATTATATCCGTTCGCTGGACGAGGAGGAATTCAAATCCGCTACCATCTGCCTGCGACGAACCTTCTCCACCTTTTCACCGGCGGAGAAACTGGACATTGCGGAAAACATCTGCGAGATCCTGGGCGTATCCGCAACTTCCGGTGCAGCCTATGTGAACGGCACGCTTACGGAAGAGGAAAGTGAAGAGGTACACGCGGCGGAAGAAAGCGCAATCGAAGATGTCGACGACTTCGACTTCGATATCTAACTCAGAGGTGTCGCGAAGCGACGGATGAGGGGCATTTTTCGATATTATCGAAACATATAGGGTTTATACTATGGATAATCAAACCAATCAAACAACCACACAAGCGGACGATACGGCAGAGCAGCTGAAGAAATGGCGTCTGCTGCTGGGCAGTGAGAGCGAAAGCGGCTTTCCGATGGGCAGCATGGGGGCCATGTCTGCGGAGGATCTGCTGATGGATCAGGCCCTGTCTCAGATCTACGGATGGGATAAGGCGGGCGGCGGAAGCAGTAACGGAAAGATGTCATCCCCGATACTGACCAAGTGGCTCGGGGATCTGCGTACGCTGTTTTCACCGATGCAGGTCCGGGTGATCCAAAACGATGCGATCGAGCGCATGGGAATGAAGGAGCTTTTGTTTGAGCCGGAGATGCTTTCAGAAATGGCACCGGATGTTTCTATGGCTTCGCTGCTTTTGCTGATGAAGGATCAGATCCCGAGGAAAGCAAAGGAACAGGCGAGGGAGTACATCCGAAAGATCATCGAAGAGATCAACAAACGCTTAGCGGATGATGTGCGCAGATGTGTCAGCTCGGCGGTGAACAAGCGGGAGCATTCGCCGATTCCGTCTGCCAGTGCCCTGGATCACAAACTGACGATCCGCCGAAATCTGAAGAATTATGACCGGGAGAGCAGATCGCTTTATCCGGAGAAGTTTTATTTCTTTGAGCATGCCTCCACGGCAAGAAGTGCTTCCAGAACGATCGTATTGGATATTGACCAGAGCGGTTCCATGGGGGAATCGGCCATCTATGCGTCTGTGATGGGATGTATCCTGGCGAGCATCAGCTCCGTAAAGACCTATGTGGTTGCGTTTGATACCGAGGTGACGGATCTCACGGAACTGTGCGAGGATCCGGTGGAGCTGCTCTACGGCATACAGCTGGGCGGCGGAACCAATATTGAAAAGTCGGTGGCTTATTGCAGCAGCCTGATCGCAGCACCGGCCAAGACCACGATGTTTCTGGTGACGGATCTGTATGAAAACGGTAACCGTGCAGGGCTTTTACAGCGTCTGGAAGAACTGAAGCAATCCGGTGTGACGGTGGTGGTGTTGCTGGCCATCTCGGACAGTGGCAAGCCGGTCTATGACCATCAGATGGCAGAGCGGATCGCGGCGATGGATATTCCCTGTTTTGGCTGCCCGCCGGAGAAACTGCCGGAACTTTTGGCACATGCCCTCAAACACCGGGCCATGGATTCGTTTGTCAACAGTTGTGAATAGTATGATATAATACGTGTTAAAAGCAGGAAAGTGGTGGCGCTATCATGAAGGGTGAATACAAAACCAAACCGAGGCATCTGATCATCGAATATCTGAAAGCCAATGCGGATACGCGTTTTACGGCAAGGGATATTCTGAATGCGATCCATGATGCGGAAAATGATCTGGATCGGTCTACAGTATATCGCAATCTGGAACGGCTTTGTCAGGAAGGCGTGCTGATCAAATATAAGGAAACGGATATCAATGCAACATGCTATCAGTATTCCGAAAATCATGGATCATGCCACGATCATATGCATGCACAGTGCTCCGACTGCGGTAAGATCTTTCATCTGGAAAACGGGATCCTGGATGATGCGGCCCGTAAGATGCAGGAGGAGTACGGGATCGATATCGATTACGGAAAGACGGTGCTCATCGGTATATGCAGCGAATGCAAAAGTCAGAAGAAAATGAAGAGCGGAAAATAAGAAGAAGTGCTGTTGCTGATGCGACAGCACTTCTTTGTCAGAAGGTTTTTGGCTAGCTACCATATAAAATGCAACAATGTTGCAAAAGATATTGACAGGAAGCAGGGAGGTTTGTATAATCTCAAATTGCGACAATGTTGCAAATGGAAAGTGCAGAAAGGTTGAGAGAAATATGTCAAAGAAAGAAGTGCCCATCGTGATCGTAACCGGATATCTCGGTTCCGGAAAAACCACATTGATGCAAAATATCTTAAAACAGGAAAAACGTAAGATCGCACTGATCGTGAATGATATGGGAAGTATCAATATCGATGCCTCCATTTTGCATAAGACCGGCAATCAGGTGGCCCAGATCGAAATGGTGGAGATGCAGAACGGCTGTATCTGCTGTACGCTCCGGAATGAGTTTATCGCGCAGATCGAGCGCCTGTCGGCGGATCCGACGATCGAAGCTATTTTTGTGGAAGCTTCGGGGATCAGTGAGCCGTCGTCCATCGCAGGGGCATTTCTCAATTACGAGGAGATGACGGAGGATACCAGGGTATATCTCAAATCCGTGGTTTCCGTGGTGGATGTGGACCGTATCTATAAAGAATTTTTGCATGATCTGGTGTCCGACGAAGAAGCGGAAGACGGCGATGTGATCAACCTGATCATGGACCAGATCGAGTTTTGCAATCTGATGATCTTAAACAAGACGGATTTGTTGACAGAAGCGCAGCTGGAAGAGGTCAAAACGGAACTGCGCAATCTGCAGCAGGAAGCGGAGATGATCCCCTGTGTGAACGGTGAGGTGGATCTGGATGTGATGTTAAACCGCGAGGATTTTGACTTTGAAGAGGTGGAAGCCTACAGTGCGGTGCAGAGAGCATTGAATCACTGCGAGCACGACGACGAGAAAGCGTGCGTAGACGAATACGGGATTTCTTCCTTTGTTTTTGAAGAACGTAAGCCGTTTAACCGTGAGGCTTTCAATCGTCTGGTGGATAATTATCCGGAAGTGCTGATCCGTTCCAAGGGATACATCTGGTTTTCGGACGACTGGAAACACATCCAGCTGTTTGAACAGGCCGGACGGAACGCTTCGATCACCGAGTTGTCCGAATGGGTATCGGCGTGGCCGGAAGAAGAACTGGCACCGGTGATCGCGGACTATCCGGATATCAAGGATGACTGGGACGAGACCTATGGAGACCGCTGCAACCAGCTGGTATTTATCGGAAAAGGCTATGAAAAAGCGGAGATCGTTAAACTCTTAAATGCGTGCCTGGAAGTGGCCTGAAATGAAAACGGGGACGGTTCGAAAGGAACCGTCCCCGTTGATTTTTTGCTTAATGATTGTTGGCTAAGCGTTCTGCGTCCCATTTGGCGTAGGCGGCATTGAATTCCTCCATACTCATGGAGTTCTCGTGGATGATCATACCCTTGTAGCGGGAGCGTGCCATTCCGTATGGTGCAAACTGGCCGTCAAACTGGCTCAGGCGATCGGCTACATAACCATCGCCGTTGCTCACACGGCTCGGACAAACGATGGCGTTGGTGATGAGCAGAGCCTCGGCTTTTGCATACAGTTCATAACGCTTATCAATATCATCATAGGTCATCATTGCCTCATTGATCAGATCGGAATACTGCTTAAAGAGAGTATTCAGTTTGGGATCCTGTGCTTTGTCCCAGAAACCGTAGGTGTTGTCGGTAACAAATGGTTCTGTGTAGGTGGCCGGATCGGCGAAGTCCGCACCGTAATTGCAAAGGAGCAATGCATATTTTCCGCTGCGGCGTACGGCGGAGAGGAAGCCGGTATCCGGACCGCGCTCTACGATCACCTCAACAAAATCCGTTCCCAAGGCGTCTTCCAGCTGCTGCTTGGCAACGTCGCATTCTTCACGCCAGTTGATGACGGCAGGGTTGTAAGGCAGCAGGATCTTGATCGGGAACGTCACACCGTCTTCTTCCAGTTCGGTACGTGCCTTGTCGCGGTATTCCTGTGCCAGACTGACATTGAACGGATCCTGTGACATGATCGTTTCAAACGGGCTGTAGGAAGTGTAGTCTTTTCCGCCGTAAGAAACAAAGGTCATCGGTGTGATGGTCTTTTGCAGCAGGATCTCCGGGTTATACGGTTCATAGACTTCCGCCAGAGATCTGCGGTCCAGCGAGTGCATGATCGCTTTTCGGAAATTCTCGTTTTTGACGGCAATGGCCCAGTTGTCCGGCTCGTATTTGCTGTCAAATTCCGGCTTGAAGTTAAAGGAATAGAAGTAGCTGTAAGTAATGTCCGGACGCATACTGTGCACCTGAGAAGCGGTGTTCGGATTGGCCATCCATTTTTCCATGTTTTCCGTGCTGATCAGGACCTGATCCAGTTCGCCGTTCAGGAAGGATTCCGGACTGACATTGTTCATATCGTTACTGAATTTGGCATTGATCACATCGATGTGAACATTGTCCTTATCCCAATAGGTTTCGTTCTTAACCAGAGTACGTTTTTCCTGAGGAACATATTCGGTCAGTCGGAAGGCACCGTTGTAGAGAATGTTTTCTTTACTGCGGCCGAACATATCACCGCGGTCTTCCAGAAAAGCGCGGTTCACCGGCATATAGGCGGTGTAGGAGAGGCAGCTTAAGAAGAACGGGCAGGGCTGATCCAAAGTATAAACCAGCGTGTAGTCATCCAGAGCCTTTACACCGATGTCTTCGGGTTTTACTTCGTCAACCGGTTCCAGCACATTGCCGTCATCGTCGGTGGTGCGGGTTCCGTTTTCGCTCAGATACATATACTCGGTATAGTTGTAATATGCCTCCGCATTATGTACGATAGAACCGGTGTAGTAGATGTATTCGTTGCCGGCTTCGTTTTCGGCATCGTTAACATACTGGGCAGCGATCACCCAGTCATCGGCTTTGACTTCGGCAACCTCTTTGCCTTCGCAATCGACCCACTTAACGCCTTTGCGGATGTTAAAAGTCCATTCGGTCATGTCTTCGTTGGAAGACCAGCTTTCCGCCAGACCGGGCACGATATTGCCGTAACTGTCATAATCCACCAGATTGTCGACGAGATTGGCGCACAGACCGTAATCGACATCGCTGTCGGTCTGCAGATAGTTCAGCGTATTGATCTCGGCAAAATAGACCATATTATAGATGTTTTTTTCGCCGTCTTCACCGCTCACCGTATTTTCCAGAGATGGGGGAGTGGTTCTTGAACAACCGGGCACAAGAAGCAGACTAAGTACACATGCGGTTACTCTTTTCAAATTCCGTTTTTCCATTTTGTAACCTCCTTGTTATATAACTTTTTAAACACGCATGGGTTTGCCGATGCTGTCATAGTACTTTTGTTTTTCTGCGTACATCGCTTTTTCCGCTTTCCGTATCAGATCGCCGACGTCGATCGCGTCATCCGTAACGCAACAACCGACTGCTGCGTGATAGTTATTACGAGAGAGTCCTTCATCAAATTCTTTCAGACACTCTTCAATCTCATCCATCGTTTTTCCGCTTTGGAATACCACAAATTCGTCACCGCCGATACGATAGATGTGTTCGTTATCAAACAGGATCTTTAAAGAGTCGGCGATGAATCGCAGCATCTGGTCGCCGGCGAAATGTCCGCGGCTGTTATTCAGATCGTGCAAGCCGTTGGCATCCAGATACAGGCAGGTCACATTTTCCTTGCTCTCATCCAGCTGCTTCAGATACTTTTCATAACGGTTGCGGTTCTGCAGGCCGGTGAGGACATCGATATTGGCTTTTTCTTCTGCCTCGGCTACGGAACGGCGGATCTCAAAGATCATCCAGATTGCATAGATCAGGATGACGAAGGCGCCGGCGCCTAAGAAGAAATAAATATACATACGAATGGGAACGGAAGCGTTAAATACAGCGCTTTCCGGAACAAACACAACCATTTCCCATTCTTCCAGGCTGAAGGGGAGATAGCACATATACAGTTCTTCGCTGGCAATCTCGGAAAGGAAGACCGAGTAGCCTTTTTTACCGGCCAGAATGTTTTTGATGGTATCTTCTTTCGTATAATCCGGATCGCTCTGGGTAAAGGAGATATCATGAATGTCCGTGATCCCGTCCGGAGAAGTGTTGATGAGCACCTGTCCGGTGCGACGGTTTACGACATAGCAAAAGCCCTGTTTTTCATAGATGACGGGGATCCAGGCCTTGGCGATGTTGTCCGGATTGGCCTGGGAAAAGAGCATACCGACACAGAAACCGTCCTTGCGGATCGGTACATAATTGCGGATCACCGGTAATTTGGAACTGACACCGCCGGGTTCGATTTCGCTCAGGTGCTCGCCGAGCAGGGATTCCCGGTCAAAGCTCAATTCACCGCTGACACTGGCTTTGTGACCATTTCCGGTCAGACATTCGTCTTCGGGCAGCAGGATGCCGATCTGTGTGATCAGACTGTTCAGATCATAAGTGGAAAGATAGCCGCCGACTTCCAGTGAGTTCATATCACCGGCATTTCCGATCAGGCCGGCGATGATGCGCAGGGTCATACGGTCGCTGCGGAAGTTGGACTCCAGACCGTCGATCGCTTTTTCGGTTTCAACCACGAGCTTTTCATAGCATTCGGTTTCGGTGTGAAAATACAGCTGAACGATGATCATACTAGAGATCACTAAAAGAGACAGCACAACCAAAGCGGCAGCCAAACCATAGCGTACCGGCATGGAAGAAAAAACGGATTTTTTCTTTTGCTTCGAGAGATTCTCGTTTTCGTCTCTGGTAGGTTCGTTCATCTATTGTACTCCGAAAAGAGAAATGTACCTGCGGACTGCAATTTCATAATACTCAGTCTATTTTACTATAAAATTCACAGAAAATAAAGCGAAAAGTATATACTTTTTGGGAAAAATCACCATTTGGACACAATTGGACAGAGAGGACGAACTAGGGGGTGAGAGACTGCGAGAAACCGCTCGAAACGTTGTCGCACCGGGCCGGTCGTGATATAATCAAACGATATACATTTCGGATAAACGGAGGTGGCGATGAAAAGGATCGTATGTTTCGGAGATTCCCTGACATGGGGATATGATCCGGAGAAACGGGTGCGTTTCGGCGAAGACATCCGCTGGACGCAGGTGTTGCAGAAACAGCTCGGAAAAGAATATACCGTGATCGAGGAAGGACAGAACGGACGCACCATTGCGACGGAAGATCCGGCAGAGGGAGAAAAGAACGGATTGAAGTATCTCGAGCCGTGTATGGAATCGCAATCACCCTTTGATCTGCTGATCATCATGCTGGGGATCAATGACTGCAAGCGGAAGTTTGCTTACTCGGCGATGGATATTGCCGGGGAGATGCAGATCATGCTGGAGAAGGTGCAGGCGTACAATCATTTTCGCTGCAAGGATGCGTTCAAGGTGCTATTGGTATCACCGCCGCCGGTTTCGGAAGCTATCGGAAAATCCTGGCTGGGCGACAGTTTTGGTTATGAGAACGCAAGGAAGGTATCGCTGGAACTGGCGCAATGGTACAAGACCCTGGCCGGCATGTATGACTGCGATTATCTGGATGCGGCACAGTATGTTCAGGTGAGTGATGCAGATGGGATCCATATGGATGCGGAGAATCAGAAAAAACTGGGCAAAGTGATCGCGGAACATATCAAAAAGCAAAAATAATTACGGGTAATGAGGAGGGGGAACAAAAAATGCAGAGCAGATTGACGGAAGAAGAGATCAAGGCCTCGGTGTGTGAGACCGGCGCAATTCAGCCGGATGAGGTGCTGGACTTTGAAGTGGTCGTGGTCGGGGCAGGTGCCGCCGGCGTCCCGGCAGCCGGCTGGGCTGCGGAACTGGGAGCAAAGACGGCGCTGCTGCAAAAAGAGTTGAATGTGGTATCCCAGGGCAATTGCGGATCGGCGATCATCAAATCCAGATCCACCGAAGCCGGCATTGCGAAGTGGATCCATCATACCAACGGCCTGTGCGACTGGCGGGCGGATGTAAAACAGCTGCGTGCTTATGCGGAGCATTCGGAAGAAGCGATGATGTGGTTTTTAAACCGTGCCGGTCTGACCAAGGAGACAGAGTACGGGGACGGCAGTAAAGTCGACAGTAATACCGAGAGCGCAAAACTGCTCAATGACGGAGATAAGCTGTGTGCGTTCATCAGCACCAGCGGAGACTTCACCGGAACCTGGAAAGACCGGGAGAACAGCTATGAATACGGGGATGACCACTGCTATTTCTGGGCACCGTGGGTAGGGCCGAAGCCGCTCAATGTGGGCAATGCGCTGCGCAAAGTGGTGGATCGTGTTAAGGAGAACTGTCCGAATCTGGAGACCTTTTTTGCAACGCCGGCGGTGCAGCTGATCAAAGAAGGCGGCCGTGTGTGCGCGGTGATCGGCAAAAATGCGGAAGGCAAGTACATTCGTTTCAATGCTTCCAAGGCGGTGATCCTGGCAACGGGTGATTATACAAACAATGCGGCGATGGTGGCACGGTGGTGCCCGGACATTGCGGCATTTGACAAAAAGCAGTTTGGCAAGACCGGAGATGGTCATGTTCTGGCGATCAGCGCCGGCGCGCAGATGGAAAATCTGGGACATACCAAGATGATGCATGATTTTGATTCGGCGTTGATGTGGGAAGAGCCTTTCCTGTATGTGAATATGGAAGGGGAACGCTTCACCAATGAGTACACCGGTTTTGTCTATATGGGGAATCTGTTAAAGTTCCAGCCGTCCTACAAAGGCAGTATGCTGGATGAGGAGCACAAGGAGAGCGGCTCCAAAGGCTGGTATTGCACGATCTATGATGACAGTTATATGGAATGGCCCAAGGAGGAATTTGTCAGCGGCAAAGTACCACCGGCGGTGATGGAAAAATTCATTCCCGGAGCGGTCGAGGATCCGAAGGGCGTATTTAAGAACCTCATTGATCTGCATCGCTGCGACACGCTGGAAGAACTGGCCAAAGAGCTGGGGATTCCCTACGATAAGCTGCAGGCATCGGTGGATCGTTACAATGAGCTGTGTGAGAAAGGCTGCGATACCGATTTCGGTAAGCCGGCCAAGTATATGCACAAGATCGAAAAAGCACCGTTCTGGGGAGCACGCAAGCATATCCGCGTATCTGCGGAAGTGTCCGGCGTGGTGACCAATGAAAATGCGCAGGCACTGGATGAAAACGGAGCACCCATCCCGGGACTGTACTGTGCCGGAAATCTGGGTGGACCGTTCTATGGCGGCGCAGACTATCCGTTCCATCAGACGGGACTTTCCCTGGGCAGATGCTATACCTTCGGAATGATCGCGGCAAAGCACGCGCTCGGACAGCTTTGATGTAGCATTGTGCCGGAAGAAATAAGGAGAATCGAAAAGCGGATTATGATAGAGAACATTATAGAAATCGCAAAAGAAGCGGGACAGATCATGGTGACGGCGGTGCGACCGAAGGTGATGGAAAAATCCGGGCACGCCAATTTCTGCACGGAAACGGACGAAAAGATACAGGCCTTTCTGATCAAGCGGCTGTCGGAACGGTTTCCGGATGCATCGTTCCTCGGTGAAGAAGACGGACAGGATGTGTTTACCACTAAGATGAAAGAGGGGCTTTGCTTTGTGATCGACCCGATCGATGGTACTTCGAATTTTATCTATGCCTATCGGCCGTCGGTGGTATCCATTGCTCTGTTAAAAGACGGACAGCCTTATATGGCGGTTATTTATAACCCCTACGATGATATGCTGTTTTCGGCGATCCGGGGGCAGGGCGCAAAGATGAACGGGGAGCAGATCGTCTCTTCCGATGCACCGTTATCGGAGGCGTTGTCCGTATTTGGGACGGCACCGTACTATACGGAACTGCAGGAGAAGACCTTTGATATCGCAAAGAAACTGCTGCCGTTATGCGTTGATCTGCGGCGCTCGGGAACGGCGGCCTGGGATATGTGCTGTGTTGCGCTGGGACGCTGCAGTCTGTATTTTGAACTGAAGATACAGTTGTGGGATTATGCGGCAGCAGCACTCATTGCGGAGGAAGCCGGCTGCACGGTGACGGATGTTGACGGGGAGGCGCTTTCCTATCGGGGAGCGACCTCGGTACTGTGCCGGGCGAGAGGTGTGAAAGAGATACCGGAATGTTTTAAATAATCTGTAGAAGGAAAGGGGAAATGGGGGATGAAGGAACTGTTCGCGGTACCGGAGTACAAAAAGATCCGGGTGATCATTGATACGGATGCTGCCTGTGAGGCGGATGATCCGTTTGCCATCGTGCAGGCGCTGCTCAGTCCGAAAGCCATCGTTAAGGGAATCGCAGCGGAACATTTTGCGCAGGAACGATCGATGGAACGCAGCTATGAAGAAATCTGCACGATATTGAAAGCGATGGAGATGGATGTCCCGGTATGGAAAGGGCAGAAGGGGCCGTTAAGCGAGGACGCTGCGGTTTCGGAGGCTGCGGAAGAGATCGTCCGGGAGGCGATGCGTGAAGATGACAAGCCGTTGTTTGTTCTTTGTCAGGGGGCCATTACCAATGTGGCAAAGGCTATTCAAACCGAGCCGGAGATCATGAAGCGAATGACGGTCATCTGGATCGGAACCCACGGAAGCAATTACGCACCGGCACCGTTTCGGGAATTCAATGCCGGAAATGATATCGAGGCAGCCAATCTGGTGCTGCAGCAGCCGACACAGCTTTGGCTGGTGCCTTCGTATGTGTATTGCACGATCACGATCGGCATTGCGGAGATCAAACGGCGTATCGCACCTTGCGGAAAGATCGGAGAGCATCTGTATACGAACCTGATGGAGTATAATCATTCCGAAGGGGCAGGATGGACACAGGGAGAAAGCTGGTCTCTGGGAGATTCACCGGCCATTGCGTTGGCGTTAAATCCGGGATGCGGCAGATTTGAAAACGTACCGGCACCGTTTATTGAGGAAGATACGACCTCGCGGGAATGCCCGGAGAATCGCTTGATCCGGATCTACAAAGACGCGGATTCCAGATATATCCTGGAGGATCTGATCGCAAAGTTGGAACTGTTTACAGGCAAATAGAGGAGGCAGGGAAATGATCGAGAAAGATATGGATCTGATGCTGGATGGTATGGGGATTGTGTTCTTTTCGCCGGAAACGACAAAAGACATCGAAGTGGGGTATCATGGGATTGTTTGATTTTTTAAAGAAAAAGACGGATACAAATACAAGTGCAAATCAGATACCGGACCTGAGTGGCTATCGTATCAGGATCTATCAGAAGGGCAGTACCTTTGAGGAGATGCGTGGGCTCTGGAAGGAGTACGAAGAGATGTATTCGGCGGAGATCAACTATCAGGTGAATTTCTACGGTTACTCCGGCACGCCCTGGAAATATATGGAGATTACGGGAAAGACGCCGCAGGAGATCATTTCGTTTTGGGAGTATTTGAACCTCCTGATCTGGATGAGCCAGAAGGGAAGCGGACTGTTTGCGTTTGCAGAATCTGCAACTGCACAGCCGGTGTATGCAACGGTGGATGCGAACAATCCGGCCGGAGATACCTGCAATGCGCTGGTGAACGGAAAGCGCTGCCTGTGCGATATTCCGGCGCAGGAAGCTAATTGGGGAGAAGCATTAAATACAGGATACGACTATCGCAATGTGATCGTGCATACCTTCGCTTTTCCGAACGAATGCTTTGATCAGGCGGGCGCTACGGAAGCAGAATGGAGAGCCTAGCGGATGCCGGTGTTTCGATTGCCCCACAACCGAATCGTGTTTCCGGATCCGACACTGGCAGAACCGGACGGCCTGCTGGCAATCGGCGGAGATCTGAGTATGGAGCGACTGCTGCTGGCATATTCCAACGGGATCTTTCCCTGGTATAATGAGGGGGATCCGATCATGTGGTGGTGCCCGCTGGAAAGATTCATTATCCGGCCGGAGAAGATCCATATATCGCATTCGCTGGCAAAATATATGCGAAAACATGAGGTACAGCTGATCATCAACCGGGACTTTTCGGATACGATGCACCGGTGCCGCCTGAAACGGGAATTTGAGGAAGGCACATGGATCACCGATGATATGGAAAAGGCATATGCGGAACTGAACCGTGTCGGATATGCGATGGCTGCCGAAGTGACGGTGGACGGAGAGATCGCCGGCGGCTTGTATGGTGTGACGCTGGGAAACTGCTTTTTCGGAGAGAGTATGTATTCCGATGCGGAGAACGGCTCGAAACTCACGCTGGTGCTGTTGGCACAAAGCCTGCAGGCACAGGGAGCCCCGATGATCGATTGTCAGTTCCATACCGACTTTTTGGAAAGTATGGGCGGAGAACACATTTCCTATGCGGAATACCGGAGTATGATCGGCGGAGAATAAAAAAGAAAGCAGTAAAAGACGATATGGGTTCGTGCAAAAAAGAAGTTTTTAATATTTTTATGACGTATTATTGAGGACATTTGCGTTTGCAAGTGTCCTCCTTTTTTTGTTTCTTGGGGAGATGCTTTGGAAATCGACGAGAAATGTGTCTTTTTTTGGACAGTAAATTTGTTAAGCTTTGGGAGGGCCAGTAAGCAGAGAGCAAAAATGAGCAGGTGTGTTTGATCGACTTGAAAAAAACGGATCTTTTTGGGGTTAGAAAGGAAAAGAGATTATGTCTATACAAGAACATATACCGGAAACGATATACAGAATCTTTCGATTCCAGGATGTCCGATTAGTTAATCTTCACCTTACTATTTTGATCAGCCTATACAGAGATTCCTTATCTGGGGATTACACGACTGTAGGTCTTGGCTTGGCCCAGCGTATATGTATAAGCCTGATACAGAAGGTCCTGGATGAAGAGGCGGTTGAAGACATTGAGGATATTGCTTCGGGAACCGGAGAGGAGTCGGAAGAACAAGAAAATGGGAGACCGGGAAAATACCTTAATCATTTGGCACAATGGGGCTGGTTACGTCGGGAATACGATGCGGAGAGCAATCAATATTATTATACCTTCCCACTATACAGCCAAAGATTGGTTACGGCCTTTCGAGATATTGTAGATAGTTCATCTGAGGTGGAAACCAAGGGAATGATGTCCATATACAGCAGTTTTCGGGCATATCTTGAAGACTTATCGAACATGAAAAAGATACCGGATCCGAGATTTTTGGAGATTGCGAACGAGAATGCTGATACGCTGCAAACGATCCTTTTAAGCACGGAAGACAGTATGAAGGATTATTTCAAAGCGCTCTCACAAGTGGAAACAATGCTAGAGGTTCAAGAGGTGATGATTGAGCAGATGCAGGACAAAGCTAACCGCCGTTATGGATTTTTGATGGAGACACAAAGTTTCTATCAGTATAAGAATGACGTTAGGGCTATGATAACGGATGCATACGGCTACATAGTAGACCGCCTTGATAAGGAAAAAGACTCCGGTGGTGAAAACTACGAGAATACCAATAACTTTAGGCAATACATGAGGCAAAAAGAGAGGCTTCGGATTTTTGAGCAAAATTTCGTCATTTTGGAACGTCGGGTTGAACAACTGGCGAAGGCAAAATCGGATCTCGTATCCCGAGCAAGCGCCAAAATGTACTACTGGATGCAAAGTGGTTTTGCGCAGTCCATGCAGATATCCGAACTTTTGAAGAAACTTGCAAAATCTGACAACCCG
Organism: uncultured Lachnospiraceae bacterium; assembly: GCA_946403625.1. GTDB lineage: Bacteria > Bacillota > Clostridia > Lachnospirales > Lachnospiraceae > NK4A136. The sequence continues at coordinate 5,526 of CAMJAP010000046.1, read as the reverse complement.
GACCACATTATCGGCTTGATCCGACCGCATCTGTCACTATCTGTTTCAAACTCGCATATTGTTCCGGGGACGATATATCCGACAAGAAGAGAGAAAAAAGAGAGTAATCCGGAAGCTGTTGTTAAGCCCGGTAAGATAAAGCGAAGTCTTTCACGGCCAAAATACACAAAAGAGCAACTGATGAGGTTTATTGATAAAAATACTCAAAACGGCAATTTTGTGGCGAATGAAGATACAATCAAAACGGATGAAGATATGGAGATGCTTGCCCTTGTCGTCCAGAAGACATCCGCAGGAATGAAAAAACATATCAGTATCACAGGAACCGCAAACGCCGGCAATTGGACATACAACACATTCAGCTGTGCCAAGGAGGATATCAAATGCTGACAGATTTTGAACTTTATACAGAAGCAACGCAGGGGCGTATACGGAGCGTGATACAACACCTCCAGAAGCATACGTTTATCATAAAGACTGCTCATGACCCGATAACCGGATTAAGGCAGGAAAACAAACTATATACCGACTGTGAACTCTACTATGAATTCATCCGAGATTATTTCTCCATTATGAACATACACTTAAATCAGGATGTCCACTATGGCTTGTTCTATATCGAAGGCGATGGGATTACTAAAGACCAGCTCTCGCAGCTGGATATTTATACAATCCTATTGCTCCATGAGATCTTTCGGAATAAATATATGGCTTCTGACTTCGCGGAGCCAATAACGAACTGGAAGGAAATAAGAGAGCAAGGTGATATGATACAGCTCTTTCGTAACGAAAAGATTGCAAGCCATAAGTGGATAAAGACCTTCCAAAAGCTCAGAAATCACCACATCATCGAGATAGGAGGTTCGATTAATCTGATGATAGACGAAACACCTATCTATATTTACCCTACTCTGAACATCCTGTGTGCTTCTCTGGATGTTCCGGCTCTGTTACAAGAAGCAATAAACGGCTCCGCCGTACAGAATAAAACTGATGTCGACATTGACGAAACAGACGAAAATTTGGAGGACATTGAATGAATGCAAAAAGAGCAGTAACAAGGATCCTTATAAATAACTGGGGGAAATTTTCGACTCATATCGAACGGTTTCATCCGGATGTCAATGGTGTCTTTGGCACCAATGGAAGTGGAAAATCAACCTTATTAGACGCGTTTCAGGTGATTTTGTACGGTGATCTGCATAATGATTACCTGAATGCCGGTGCGGAAGTAGATAAGGACATCGCAAAACGCTCAATCCTTACCTATCTTCGCGGAGATCAGCATAATGCGCCGCCTCTTCGAGAAAATAAGTCATTCTCGACCGTTCTGGCACTTGAGATTGTAGATCAGATGACAGGAAATGCCTATTGCTGCGGTGTTGTTTTTGACGTTGTCGGAAATAAGCAGTCCATTGACGATCACCAATACTTCACGATGTACGGCCTGCTTCCGGAAGACGGCTTCATTAAATCGGATAATACGGTTTACCGGATAAACGATGTGAAAGAACTTCTTGAACAAAGGCAGAAGATGTTTCCGAAAACAAAACATAAGTTATGTCAGATGTATATCACGCACGATGCCTATCGGAATAATTTAGACGACTATATCCTAAATATCCCGGGTAAAAGAAAGGAGTTCTCGACGATGATGAAGAACGTCATCAAAGCCAAACTCGCAAAAGGTCTTCCTCATTTTATCGAAACTTACCTGTTTATGCCGGATGATGACAGCGAGATTATAGATAAGACAATGGAGCAACTTCAGTCATATAAGTCGCTGCTGCATACGATCGAAGACTTGAAGGAACGTCGTGATCTGTTAAAAGAAGAGGTGGATGCATGGAGCGAATATAAGGAAACTGACGACCTTATAAAATACACGGAAAATGCAGAACTCTATGCAAAAATCGTTATGACGGAGCAGAAAATCTGCGAAAAAGAAGAAGAGCGTAATCGGATCATAAACGAGCAGCCTGATCTTCAGAAGAAGAAAGAAGAGTATGATAGACAACTTGAAGAAATCCACACCAGACTTGTGGATATCGAAGCGCATCTTAAGAATGGGCTTGAGCCAGAGAAGGAACGCTTAAAGAATTTATACCAAAAACAAGAAACGGAGCTGGAAAACTATAAAGAATGGAAGGAATGTCTTAATCGGCTGGAACAATGGTGCGAGGAGGAAAAACCTGACGAGCTTATGAGCAGTCAAACCAAAGAATTCCTGCTAAAATTCGGAAAAAAGACGGTTACGGAGGATGACCTAAATAAATTAACAAATATCATATCGGAAATCACTGAAGAAATAGGCGGGGAACTGGATGATCAGAATAGTATATTTTCATCTTTAAGGACAAGAGTAAAAGAAGCTGAGGAAGCTCTTCAAAAAGCAAAATCCGGTAAAAAGAACTATAAATCTAATTTAACAGATGCTCGAAATAGTATCACGGAATATTTGCATGAACTCTATCATGGTAAAGGGGAAGCCTTTGTTCTCGGAGATCTCTTTGATATCACTGACGAAACTTGGGCAAATGCAGTTGAGGGTATTTTCGGCAAGAAACTCTCACTGGTCACCGAACCTAAATATGCTATGGATGCGATGAAAAAAATGAGGGAACTTAACTGCTTAAATCCTGAAAAATACGGCGGTATAAAAGTGATTGACACTAAGAGCATTACAGAAAATAATCTCTCTCCGAAAACAGGCTCTCTTTATGATGTTGTATTTTCTGATTTGGATTATGTGAAGGATGTATTAAAGTATTATCTCGGTAAAATCATACGATGTGATTCCGTAGAGGAACTTCAAAGAGCAGGTAACGGCGTTACGGCTGACTGCTGTGCATACAGCGATTATGCGATGCAGACAATCCTGAAACATCATTATGATAAGCCTACGATCGGTACCAGGATATCTCCAAAGCGTATCAAACAGATGGAAGAGGAATTATCCGAATTACAATCTGATTTCCATAAGCAGAAATTTATCTGCGAGAAACTGAAGCAAGCGCACGATTACAAATTCTCTGATCGTACAAATACCTTTCTGATCCGACTATCGAATGCAGAAAACGTTCTTGAGCAATGCAGCAAAGATATTGAGGAAAAGATCCGGATGATCGAAGATCTGGAGAAAAATAAATATGGCAAGATGATCAATGAACATAGTGACTTAAAACAGAAATGGAGTTACCTGGATGATCAGAAGAATAAGAAACGGAACGAATACGATAAGAATGAAAGTGAAATACTAAATATTGGAAATGACATCATGAACCTGGAGCAGAATTTGGGCAACTATGAATCAGAATACGTCCCGGATCATCATGTCGAAGAGGAGACAAAACATCTTTTACAGACAAAAAAACACGATGCTGTCATTTCTTATTTTAGAAATGAGTGTGAAAATGCACGTTCTCGATTAGAGAATGTGGAGAACCGGCTTAATGATACCCGTTATAACTTCTCTAATTGTTTTCCGGCTCATCAGTTGGACCGGCACAATAAAAAGTCTAATGAAGCGTATCAGAAACTCTACGAGATGTTTTCAGCGGAATACGATGAGAAATATCACGGTGAGTTTGAAAAACAGAAGGCCAGATGCTATCACGAGTTGGAACAGCATATTATGTACCGACTGCATAATGCGATACGTAACGCAAATGTACAGAAAAAGAATATCAACCGAATGCTCCACGACGTTGCATTCGGGAATAGTAAATACAGGATCGAGATATCCAAGACAAATGACGAAGCGGGTCAGTTTTACGATATGCTAACGGCAAGCGAATTGGATTTTAAACATAACGATTATTCGTCTGACCCGGAGCAGTTCTCACTTGGCGAGGATCAGTTTTATCAGAACTATCAGTCTAAGGTAGATGCCTTTATGGAGACGATCCTGCCAAAGAACGACCCTACCGCTAATGCGGAATATAATCAGTTACAGCGGGAAAACTGGAAGAAAACATTGCAGAAATATATGGATTTCAGATCCTATTTGGACTTTGATATGCAGGAATGTGAAAGAGATCGGGACGGAAAAGAAGTTTGGCGTTCCGTGCTGGCAAAGTCCAGCTCCGGCGGAGAGGATCAGAATGTGAAATATGTAGCTTTGTTCATTGGGTTTGCTACGATGTATGCGTCACCTTTAAACAATGAGTCTACCTTCCGCTTGATCCTCGCTGACGAGGCATTCTCCAAGATGGATAATATCCGTCGTGGCACCTTATTGGATTATGCGAGAAAACTCGGACTTCAGATCATTTTATGTCGTCCGGAGCAGGAACTCCCCAATATGTATAAGGATATGGATAGCATCTGTATCATCAATGAAGATGAAAACGGATATGTGGGTCACTGGTATATGAGCAAGATCACAGCCGCACGCTACGTTGAAGACGGATTAAACATTGAGGATATGGAGACGGACGAAGATGAAATTTTCCCGACCACACCATCTGTACCGGCCCCGAAAGGACCGGAACCGGAACAACTTAACTTTTTTTCTATAAAAGAACAGTGAAATTTGGAGGAGAAAATCGATGAAAAAGACAAAATGCCTGGCAGATTGGATCTATGGAAAATTTAAAACCGATGCATATATAGAAGGCTCATCCAGCCGTGGTAAACACTTTTCGGTAAAAAACGATTTGATTGAATATGTTGGCGGAATGTCTGCATTATCAGAACAGGTAGAGGAACTGGTCAACCTGGGGCTCATACGATGCGAATATGGCGGATATATGAACAAGAGTATTTCCCGCATCTACTTCCATCCCTCAAATATGGGTGCCCTGTGTCGTTTCCTGAATGTTCCGGATCCGAGAGCTGAGTTCAATGCAGACCGGGAAAATCGTATTGCGATGCTGAATCGATATAGGAATGCCACCGAATGCGAATGGCTCAGGCGGTATTACAAAAGCTTGCTTGACCAGGTGCAGGAAAAGAAGTTGAATGCGGAGACGGCCGATGAGAACGTCTTCCGTGTTTTAAATTCTCTCACGGAACTAAAGGAGGATGTCTGGATACGTACCTTCAGCGCAAAGGTCCTAAACGGCTCTAAAGTATTTGAGCGCGGTAGATATGCCGCTAAGGTATGCAAGATCCTTAGAACTCATTCTGAAGGCCTGGCAAAGAAGTACGGCGATGACCTGGATGATGACCAGATACTTGAGTTATACCATCTTCACCGGTATACACAGACGATGTCCTGGAAGGGCCCGTTGGAAGTTAATCTTAATGGAAATCAGAATGCCATCCCGCCACTGCCGACAGGGAATATTGTCAACACACAGACGCTTAATCTGATGAAGGTATGCTCTATCGGTACCGCAAAGAGGATCATCACCATAGAGAATAAAGCAAACTATGAAGAAATGCCCTACGAGCCGGATACTTTATATATCTTTACCCACGGATTCCCTTCCCGGAAGGAAATGCATATCCTGCAAGAAATTACCAAGACGGTACCGGATATTCAGGTGTACCACTGGGGAGATATGGATTACGGCGGGATCC
>CAMJAP010000045.1 GCA_946403625.1 uncultured Lachnospiraceae bacterium | reverse complement strand
CTTGGCAGTGGTGCGGTGGGAAAAATGACAGTTGGACAGGCGTTGATGAAGATCACGGATTTCCGGCTTTTTCATAATCATATGATGATCGAGCCGGTGCTGGAAATCTTCGGATCGTTTCAGGGACAACTCATTACAAAGCTTCGAGAAGAAATCTTTGAAGAGTTCATGAAAACAGATTACCAGGGGCTGATCTTTACCTATATGATGGGGTTTGATTTTGCCTCGGAATGGGATTACCTCAAAAGTCTGTCCGATAAGTTTGAGGCAACCGGCGGAACAGTGTACTATGTGGAACTTGTTGCGGACCAGGAAGAACGACTGAAAAGAAACAAAAGTGAAAATCGTTTGAAGAATAAGGCTTCCAAACGGGATCTGGCTTTGTCGGACGAGCGATTGAAATATGAGGATGAACATTACCGTCTGGTCAGCAGGGATGGAGAAGTACCTTTCGAAAACTACATAAAGATCGATAATACGCATCTGGAACCGGACAAAGTGGCGGCGATGATCAAAGAACGATTCCATCTTGCGGATCGCAGTCTGTCGGAACTGAAAAGAAGGATAAAGCTTGTGGAAGTATCCGAAAATGAGATCCCGGAACTCCATGAGATGCAGGTAAAAAGTTTTATGCCTTTGTATGAGAAATATCATGACGAAGGATCACCGGCGATCGAATCGATCGAGAGAGTGAAAAGGCGTTTTGCTGTCGAAAACAGAAAATATTATTTCATCATGAAGGACGGCGCGAGAGTAGGTGCGATCAATATCGGACACAACGATCCGAATGAGAGGAAAGTATCCTTTATCAGCCCGTTGTTTGTGCTTCCGGAATTTCAAAATCAGGGAATCGGTTATGTTGCAATCCTGAAGGCATTTGAAACATTACCTGAGGTTACGTGTTGGAAACTGGAGACCATTCTGCAGGAACCGGCAAATTGCCATCTGTATGAAAAGTGCGGATTTGTGCGCTGCGGAGAAGAAAAGCCGGTGAATGAGAAGATGACATTGATCGATTACGAGTTGCATACAGAAGCCGGAATCGAATGAAGTAATTAGGGGAGAGTTGATATGTTGCCGACGAAGGATGAGGCATTACAAGAATTGAAACTTGCCGGAGAAATGAATCCCGGACCTTGGACCAAGCATTCGGAGAATGTGGGAATCGCAGCGAGAAATATCGCGCATTTGATCGACGGACTGGATGAGGAAAAAGCATATATCCTCGGTGTGATGCATGACATCGGACGCAGAGTCGGTATCGTGGATATTCCGACACATATCTATGAAGGATATAAGTACTGTATGGAAAAGGGATGGGATGAAGCGGCTAAAATCTGTATGACTCATTCGTTCTTGCGGATGAAAGAGGAGTTCAATTACGATCCGGATTCCGACCAGGAAAAAGTGATCAAGAATTTTATTCTTAATTGCGAGATCGATGATTATGATCGACTGATCCAGCTTTGCGATTCACTTGCGGTTGACTATGGTTTTGTTATTTTGGAAAAGCGTTTTGTTGATGTGACTCGTCGTTACGGCATTATGGAAGATTATATAAATGGCTGGGAAGTGGCTTTTGAAATAAAAGAACATTTTGAGGAGCAGATGGGATGTTCCATATACGATGTATTACCGGATATAGGTAAGACAACATTGTTGACTCCGAAACCCTGGAAACCGCCGGTTGCAAAATGAGTTTGTTATCCCGGAACAGTCACAAAAACGAGATTTTTTACCAAAATGTTTCACAGAACAGCAAAAGTTGTGTTTCACACCCAATATCTACCAAATAATGTTTCACGTGAAACATAGAACCTAAATATAGGGATGACATAATTTTGTTTCACAATACAGAAATGTGAAACATTAAGAAAAAAAGCGGGCGTTCTTCTTGACATTCATTACCATAAAAATGTTTCACAAAACAGTAAAAACAGTGTTTCACACCTGACACCCACCAAATAGTGTTCCACGTGAAACATGGAACCTAAATATAGGGATAACATAAAACTGTTTCACAATACGAGGATGTGAAACATAAAAAGATCGGAAAATATACGATTTTTTCTGTGAAAAAGGCCTCATAGAAAAAAATGAAAGAACCGGAAATCGGAAGGAAAAAATATGAGCCTGAAATTGATCAAGTTAACAAAGGAATATGAAAAACAGTTGGGAGAAATGATCGAGGAATGGAAGGCCGACATTATTGCAAATAATACGAATCATTCCCCCTGGGTCATATTCAAAAATGATTATCACGATTTTGATCATTATCTAAATGAACTTGAGACAAAAGAAGAAAGCGAACAGTGGGTGCCGGATTCGGTATTCTTTTTGCTTGATATGGAAAGACAGATTTTGCTGGGAGCGGTGAATATCCGTCATAAATTGAATGAGGGATTATTGAAAAACGGCGGACATATCGGAGACGGAATCCGGCCGAGCGAAAGAAGAAAAGGGTACGCTACGGAAATGATCCGACTGGCATTGATCGAATGCAAAAAGCTGGGTCTCGAAAAAGTATTGATGGTATGTGAGAAGGACAATATCGGTTCGGCCAAGTCCATAATAAACAATGGCGGCGTATTGGAGAACGAGATTACAAATCCGGACGGATCCGTGGATCAGAGATATTGGATAGAGGTAGTCTGAAAAAGATTCTCTGTATATGAAATTCCACATTAACATTTTTATGTCTTTGAAAACGAATCGCAATTTGGTAAACAGATGGAGAGTAACAAAATGAGAGCACATGATTATGAGATAAAGACTGAGCGTTTATTGTTACGCCCGATGACGATTGCGGATGCAGATGCTGTTTGGAAGTGGGTAAGTGATGAACGTGTGACAAAGTATATGGTCTATCCGACATATACTGATAAAGAGAAACTCCGTGAATGGTTGCGCTCTATCGAAGAATTTGATGGAGAGTATCATTTCGGATATGTTCGTTTATCTGATAATGAACTGATCGGAAGTGGAAGTATAGGTCCAAGCACCCAAAAAGAAGGATTTTGGGGATTCGGTTATAACTTCAGATATGATTGCTGGAAAATGGGATACGCAACAGAAGCCGCAAAAGCGATGATCGATTTTGCCAAAAGGCAATTCGATATTACACATTTTTGTTCGAGTCATGTGGAACCTAATCTCGCATCCGGACATGTGATGGAGAAATGCGGTCTTCATTTTACAGGATACGGAGAATTCGAGAAACTGGACGGAAGCTGTCAGGCGCGTTCGATGGAATATGAGGGCATCCTGTGACACAAATTCCAATTTGTCGAGTAGAAACACTTTTGTAAAAAGGGAGTTTGTATACAGGGAAAATGAAGAAATAAAAAGTTACATAAAAATGTTTCACAAAACAGTAAAACCGTGTTTCACACCTGACACCCACCAAATAGTGTTTCACGTGAAACGTGGAACCTAAATATAGGGATAACATAAAACTGTTTCACAAAAGAAGAGTGTGAAACATAGTTTATTAGAAAATCTCATTGTCGAAGATTTACAGGAGAAATTTACAGTTGATTCATTGGAACAAAACACTCCCGAAACTGAATAGTCAAAACCAAGATAGTGGTTGTTTTGATCAAGCCGGCGGGCAGCCATTTTTATCGGGGATACTATCGATGTGAAAATACAGGAAGAAAGGAATAGTGATTATGCATAGCAGAATATTTCAGATCAGCACGAAGCCAATCGATCCGGCGGATTTTTGTACTGAAAACTATGACCCGGGGTATGATGAATACTATGGTGTTTTAGTGCAACCGATTGATTATATAGTTTGTTTGTCGGATGAGGGAAGAGAAGAAAATATTCAGTGGCTAAAGGATTATTACAAAGATGTATTCAAGATCGATGGAGATAAGGTAACCGTTATTAATAAAGAATCATATTTTGAGAAGCGTTATCAGGATTTTATGAAGGAACTGGAAAAGTTAAAAGACATAACGCTGGATCAATTTAGCACTTGTGAGCTTAACAAAACATTTCGTAATCTGAAAAATGATTACGAAGATGAACTTGGAATCTGGGTCGATAGCATGCAGACAGGTATGGATACACTGGATGAATTTATGAGACATGTAGAAAACGGATTTGTATTTTATATTGGTGCCGTCATGGATTATCATTATTAAAACGATATCAAAAGATTGTAATGTTTCACAAGCGCTAAAAATTGTGTTTCACATTGTAAAATACTAAACAATGTTCCATGTGAAACATACTACCTAAATATGGGGTTAACATAAAACTGTTTCACAAATAGAAAGCGTGAAACAGTATCTATATAAGAACAATTGTTCTATTTAAAAATCGAAAATTCAGAGCTGTTTCATATGACGAGACGAAAAAAGAGGGAGATCATTAATGCTGGAAAATCTGATCATCAGAGCAGAAAAACCGGAAGACTATAAGAAAACAGAATGGATGGCAATGCGTAGTTTTTGGAATAAATATTTTCCGGGAGCTACGGAACATTTCCTTATACGCATTATCCGTGAATCAAAAGATTATGTTCCGGAGATCAGCCGCATCGCGGAGCTGGATGGAAAGATCGTAGGTGCGGTCTACTATACAAAAGCATGGATCATAGATGGAGATAAAAAGCACGAGATTGTAACTTTCGGACCTTTGGCAGTGGAGCCGACTCTGGAAGGAAATGATATCGGTGGAGCTTTGATGAGAGAAACGATAAAGCTGGCGAAGGAAGCAGGCATTGCCGGGATCGCTTTGATGGGCGAGCCATATTACTATCCCAGATTCGGATTTGAACGCGGAGCAAAATACGGAATAACAGATTTGAACGGTAACAGTTTTGATGCGCTGATGTGTCTCCCTTTGTGTGATGACTTTTCGAACATTAAGGGAAAACTGATCGAGAGTGCGGATTTTGATAAGCTGGAAGACGAAACGAAACTGGCCGAGATCAATAAAGAGTTTCCGAAATACCGTAGGGTAAAAGTACAGGATGGATTTATGCAGATCTTTGAACAGCATCTGGGTGTTGTGGAAACGATCAAAGAGGATACCTATATGGTTCGTTACTGGGAGCTTCTTATCCCTGCGAAGGCTGAGGATGGTTTAAAAAAAGAACTGAAAGAGGGAAGTGACGTACAGTTTATCTGGGACCATAAGGGAGAGTCCAGGATCGTAAAAGTATTCAGGAATATGTTGGACAACAATGAAATATCGGATTATGAGGGGTGAAAAAAATGTATACAGAATTTCTTACTAAGATCCCGGATGCGGCGACGTATGAAAAGCTGTCCGAGGAGAAGATCAGCGAAATGGAAAAGGAGTTTTATTCTTTATTTAACGTTGAGATTCCTAAAGACTACATCGAATTGTTACATCAAACTAACGGATTGTCTTATGACGGACATAGTATTGTCGGAGTTTATGATTCGGATTTCCTTAAGGAGCATCCGAGAAAAAGGAGTATGGATATCGTGCAGTTTAATTCTTCTTTTAGGGATATGACGGACATAACGGACTATATTATGCTCGGAAAATCCAGTTTAGATTATATTGTTTATAATATCGAGGAAAAGAAATATCAGATTCTCAGTAATGGAGCAATGCAGTGTTTCGGGACGTTTGATTCGTTTCCGGAATTGTTGTACGCTTTCTTTGAGGTGGAGGAATGATCATGTTTGAAAGCGAATATGCAAAAACAGAATATATAGAAAAAGATAATGTCGTTTTTCATGTATGGAAGAAAGAGGCACATTATGATGACTATCGCGATCCGGTGATCGCTTCTCTGGAGATGCTGAGAGAGCACAAAGGCAGTATTTTTATCGTTGATGCAAGAAACGGGTTTGAGGATGTAAAAGAAGATGTGGAGTGGGGATTCACATATTTCCTTCCGGAATTAAAGAAAACCGGTTGTACCGTATGGGGATTCATTCTTCCGAAGGTATCGGATATTGAAGGAGAGATTGACCTGTGGACAACGGAGATCGAGAAGAACTTTCGCGTGATCCGGGCAGAATCCTATGAAGAGATTTTAAGAGAAGAAAAATGGAAAATCTGATTTTTAGTTTAAATGCAACCGTTCCGATCTTTACACTGATGGTGTTGGGTTATCTGTTTCGAAAGATCGGTTTGATCGATGAGAAGGCTGCTGCCTGGATGAATAAATTTGTTTTTAAGGCGGCACTTCCGGTATTGGTTTTTAAAGATCTGGCAGATCAGGATTTCGCAAAAACATGGAACGGAAAATTCGTGTTGTTCTGTTTTGTCGCTACTTCCATCAGTATTGCAGTCATTGCACTGTTATCGAAATGGATCGTAAAAGACAGGGCAAAGCGGGGTGAGTTTATCCAGAGCTCTTACCGGAGCAGTGCAGCACTTCTCGGAATTGCATTTATCCATAATATCTATGGGGATGCAGCATCCGGAATGGGACCGCTGATGATACTCGGCAGTGTTCCTCTGTATAATATTTTTGCAGTGATCGTTTTGATGCTGACTGCAGAAAATGCGGAGAATAAAGAAAGCGGAAAGAAGAAGATCCGGTCTACGATCCGTGGGATCTTTACGAATCCGATCATCCTGGGAATTGCCATCGGAATGTTGTGGTCCGTGCTTCGTATTCCGCAGCCGAAGGTGGTTCAGACGACGGTTTCCAACATCGCAGCTTTGGCAACGCCACTGGGCCTGATGTCCATGGGTGCTACTTTTGAATTTCAAAAGGCGTTAAAGGAACTCAAACCGGCATTGATCGCATCGTTCATAAAACTATTCGTGCTGGCTGCAATTTTTCTTCCTTTGGCGGTTATGCTGGGATTTGCCGGAGAACAGATCGTTGCGATCCTTGTGATGCTTGGTTCGGCGACCACCGTGAGCTGTTATATCATGGCAAAGAGTATGGGGCACGAAGGGACATTGAGCAGCAGTGTGATCATGCTGACCACCTTTGGCTGTTCCTTCTCATTAACATTCTGGCTCTATATTCTGAGAACCCTGCAGGTGATATAATAAGAAGTGTTGAAAATGACAAATGTATCGGATCTGCTGAGATCAGCAGCATTTATAGAACAAGAAATGGCGAGTTATTGTTACATACAGATAAAGAAATCCTTCTTCCGAAGGATCTGAAATTATTTCTTAAAGATGAATAAAATAGATTTTGCAACGGAAAAAGACAGAGCACAGATCCTTGCTCTCTACAAAGAACAGGTCGGAAGAGAATTTTGTCCATGGGATGAAGACTATCCCGGAAATGAAACGATCGACTATGATCTGTCAAGGAATGCTTTGATCGTTATGCGGAAAGAGAATACGATCATTGCTGCCATTTCCATCGAAGAAGATGAAGAAGTAGACGGACTGGAATGCTGGACAGCGTCGCGCCAGCCTTCGGGAGATCTGGCAAGACTGGCGGTTTCTCCGAAGGAACAGAATCGGGGGATCGCAAGGATCATGCTGCAATACGCGATGGATGTATTAAAAGAACGCGGAAAAAGATCGGTTCATTTTCTGGTGAACAAAAAGAATATCAAGGCGATCAAGAGTTACGAAAAGTTCGGATTTGATGTAGTGGGTGAATGCTATTTGTTTGAACAGGATTTCTTTTGTTATGAAAAGGAACTGTAACTGAAATGTGAGAGGTGCGAAGCTATGGATGAAGTCAATCAAACACTGTTTATCCCGCTTTACGGAAAAGCATTGGTCAGTAAACAGAAGATCCTTTTGCATGATCCGATGGCAGAAAAAATCTGGGAAAAAGAACAGTTTCCGATCCGCGGAAAATCGGCATCCAAGTGGCTGGCTTACAATATGGCTATGCGTGCCCGCGTTTTTGATCATTGGACGGAGAAGATGTTAAAGAACGCGCCGGACGCGCTCGTGCTGCATATCGGATGCGGTTTGGACAGCCGGTGCAAACGCGTAAAGCAGCCGTATACGAATTGGATCGATTGTGATTTTCCGGATGTGTTGAAGGTAAGAAAACAATATTATTCCGAAACCGAAAATTACCATATGAAAGAAGTAAATGCGGCGGATCCGCAGCAGGTGAAAGCTTTGCCGGACGCAAAAGAAGCGATCGTGATCCTGGAAGGGATCAGCATGTATCTGAAGAAAGAAGAGATCATTACATTCTTTCAGACATTGCAATCAAAGTATGCGAAGTTGCATATTCTGATGGATGTCTATACAGAGTTTGCCGCAAAAGCATCAAAATACAAAAATCCGATCAACGATGTGGGTGTGACAAAAGTATACGGAATCGATGATATTCACGATGTATTGACAGGAAAGATCCGTTTCAAAGCGGAGCATTCGTTTACGCCTGCAAAACTGGTCGACCGGCTCAAACCGGCAGAGAAAGTGGTTTTCAAAATGTTGTTCACCGGAAAAATGTACCGGAAGATCTATCGTTTGTATGAATTGGAAATGTAGAAAGGCGAGATAAAAAATGATCAAAGAAATACGAATCACAACACTGGATGAATTATTACCGCTGCTCACGGAGCAGGATTATCGTGCGGATCTTCACAGAAACCGCAGTTCCTATATTTATCGCGGCATGCCTAATTCCTCTTATAAAATGCACACGTCACTGGCGCGTAACTGCAAGGACCTGCAGGCGCAGTTGGAACCGGCGATCCTGGAAAACTTCGCAAAGTACGCCGTGATCGGTGATCCGACGATCGAGCAGTCGGTATGGAGACAAATGATCGAAGGACAGCATAACGGTCTGCCGACCCGGTTGCTGGATTGGACACATTCCGCACTGGTTGGTCTGCATTTTGCGATGACGGAGGACGATCTGGAACAGATGGATCAGCACGACTGCATGGTATGGCGTATCGATATGGCAGAACTGGTATCTCTGCTTCCGGTGCCGTATCAGCAGATCATCGGCTGCCGGCAGGCGACGATCTTTTCCGTGGATATGCTGGCGGAGATTACGCGAAACAGTCTGGCACAGTACGATTATGATATGGGCGATAAAGCGATGGTCGTCATCGAACCGCCTTCCATCAACCAGCGTATCGTCAATCAGTATTCGTTCTTCTCGGTCGTTCCGATGCAGATCACGGACATCGAAGGATTTTTAGACAGCAAGACAGAGCACACCGTAAAATACATTATCGAGAAGCATCTGCGCTGGCGGGTACGTGATATGCTCGATCAGCTCAATATGAGTGAACGAATCGTATATCCCGGTCTGGCCGGATTGTCCAAATGGATCGCACGGCATTACTATGTGAAATAATTGTCCCCTTGCCTTCCCCCTGCTTGCGGGGGGAAGGTGGCCGAAGGCCGGATGAGGGGGAGCTGAAGAGTATATGTTTCTTCAACAATATGTTTACGAAATGTGGATAAGTAGTGTTGATAACTCGACTGTTCCACGGACTTTATTAACAAAATAGTGTTACATAAAAATACAAACCACAATATACAGAGTTTACATAATCATGTTTCACGGCTCAAACAGGACATTTTTTAGAGTAGAAAGGATAAACAAATGAAGAGAAAAATCACGCTGTTTACGGCACTTTTTGCAACTTTACTGATGCTGACCGGTTGCGGGGAGCAGGGGATCGAAGGAAAATGGGTGCTGACAAAGGAGGAGCTTTCCGACGGAACGAAAATGAGCGCAAAGGATCTGGCGGAAGAAGGCATAGCGGAATCGTATGAGATCAGCGGGGATAAAGCGGTATATACCCTTGATGCGGGACCGTTGGGAAAGCCGGTCACAATAGAATTTGATGTGGAAGATCTCGGGAACAATACCTACAATCTCCAAACGGGTGGTGGGCTTGTGTTTGCCACGGTTACGGTGGATCACAACACGATGACCTACGAAGTAGGAGAAGGCGACAGTTATTCCAAAATGTATTTTTCCAGACAAAAATAAGGATGGGATATGGGTTCATTACTTCTGGCAGTTATTTATCTGATCTTCATTAGTCTTGGTCTTCCGGATTCCCTGTTGGGCTCCGGCTGGCCTACGATGCAGGTTGCATTCGGTGTTCCGTCTTCGTATGCGGGATATGTGTCTATGTCGATCTCGTTTATGACGATCATTTCGGCGTTGATCAGTCCACGTATGATAAGGCGGTTCCATACGAAATGGATCGTGATCGTATCGATCTTTTTTACCGTGATGGGACTGATCGGTTTTTCCTTCGCTTCGTCCTATGCGATGCTGTTTTTGTTTGTCGTGCCCTATGGCCTGGGGGCCGGTGCGATCGATGCATCCGTAAATCATTATGTAGCAAATAACTATTCCGGTTCGGTGATGAATTTTCTGCATTGTTTCTATGGCGTCGGAGCGGTGATCAGCCCGAATATTATGGCTTTGGCGCTGAGCCGTGCAAGATGGAATGAAGGATACCGGTGGACGGCATTGATTCAGTTCGGAATCCTGCTGGTGTGCATCCTGTCCCTGCCGCTTTGGAAACAGAATGAAAAGGCAGCCGAAGAAGAAAACGAATCCGGTGCCGGCATTCGCGAGGCTTTGAAGGTGCCGGGAGTGGTCCTGACCCTGATCGCTTTTTATGCGTACTGCGCGGGAGAAGCGACTTGTTTTCTGTGGACATCCAGTTATTTTGCAGGTGTAAAAGAAGGCCTGAGTGACGGTCTGATCGCATCGTTCGGATCGCTGATCTTCGGTGGTCTGATGCTCGGCAGACTGATCTCGGGTTTTGTATCAAACAAACTGGGAGACAAATTGCTGATTCGCATCGGCATTGTTGTGGAACTGATCGGCATCGGTATCGTGATGCTGCCGATCGCGCATTATCTGCCGGCGGCTGTCGGATTTGTTGTGATCGGAACCGGGATGGGTCCGATCTATCCGGCGATTCAGCATATGGCACCGTCCAATTTCGGAAAGAAATACAGTGCGCCCGTGATCGGATTACAGATGGCATCCGCCTATGTGGGCAGCACCTTTATGCCGATGGTCTTTGGGCATTTGCAGCAGCGGGTCGGCATCGGTATTATGCCGCTGTATCTGCTGTTATTTGCCGCGCTGAACATCGGACTGCTGGAACGGGCCTATGTGGTATTAAAACAGAAACAGTAGAGGATAATAAAATGAATTTTGTATATGTGGCATTGGGCGGTGCGCTCGGAGCGGTAGCAAGATATGCGATCAGTTTGATACCGGTAAAATCCCAGTTTCCGGTATTAACGCTGATCACAAATATTCTGGGTGCGATCCTGATCGGATTTATTGTAGGGATCACCGATAAGAAGGGCGATACATCACCGAATACAGTACTTTTCTGGAAAACCGGAGTATGCGGAGGATTTACCACATTCTCCACATTTTCGCTCGAAGCATATAAGTTGTTTGAAAACAAAGCATATGCTCTTGGCGGAGTGTATGTAGCGTTGAGTGTATGCTGCTGCATCATCGGAGTGTTCCTGGGAAAGAAGCTGGCAGCAGCTATGGGCTAGAAAAAGGGGGAAGAGCGATGATCCAGATAGAGGAATACATAAACGGTTTTTTGAAGGAAGCAAAATCCGTATACGGCGATCGCCTGTTATATGTGGGTTTGCAGGGAAGTTATCTGCGCGGCGAAGCCCATGAGAATAGTGATATCGATGTTATGGTTGTGATCGACGGATTCTGTGTGAAAGATATGGACCGGTATAAAGAGATCCTGGAAAAGATCGGAAACCGTGAGAAAGCATGCGGTTTTATCTGCGGAAAAGATGAGATCACCGGCTGGACGCCGCTGGAGAGTTTTCAGCTTCTGCAAACCACAAAAGACATCTATGGAAATCTTTCGGAACTGTTACCGAAAGCAAGCAGGGAAGATGAGATCACGTATGTAAAAACCAGTCTGGGAAATATGTATCACGAGTTCTGTCATCGTTATATCCACGCAGACAGAGCCAAGAGTATACAGAAGTTTCGCGGAAGCTGCAAGCCGTTTTTCTTCCTGATCCAGAACCTGCACTATCTGGAAAGCGGAGATTTTGTAAAAACGAAAAGCGGATTAAAAGAAACGGTAAGTGAAGAAGATCGCAAGATCTTAAATATGGCAGAACTTCCGGACGATTACGATTTTGATAAAGAATTCACTACCGTGATCGAATGGTGCAAAAAAGCTTTCTGCAGATTAAGTGAGATGAAATAAATATGGAAATACACATTATGACTTATGGTCATCCGTTATGGGAGGCGACGATATCGCTTGCAGAGCGTTGTTCCTGGAAAGCGGGACCGTATCTGGCTAAGAAGATGCGGGATAATGCGTTCGCGGAAGCGGAAAGAGTGATCGCAGCAACCGAGAAAAATGAAGTGATCGGATACTGTACATTTGCTCTGAAAGACGAATTGCCGGAAGAAGCCGAATATACGCCGTTTGTCGGTTTTGTATTTGTGGATGAGAGCAGCAGAGGAAAAAGAGTATCCGAGAAAATGATCGTTGCAGCATCGGATTATGCGAGATCCATCGGATATAAGATCCTGTATATTCTGAGTGGTGAGCAGGGATTGTACGAAAAGTACGGATTTGTCAAGATCGGTGATTTTGAGACTATACACGGTTGGACAGATCAGTTGTTTTATAAAGACTTGGTTTGAGGAATGATGAGGGGAAAAATACATGGCTAAAGATCTGATGTATCAGGCTATGAAGGATATCGCGAAGAAGAAAGGTATCAAATTGTCGGCAGAGCACGATCTGTATAAGATGGATTCGCCGTATTTTCTGAATGCTTTTTATAGTGATATCGAAGATAAAAAAGAAAAGAAGATGTGTGTGAATCTGACATACGAAGCGAAGTATTGCTATTTTGATGATCTTAAGTTATACATTGTGGAACCGGATTCCACCGTTAAACTCACGGACAAAGTAAGAGCAAACAGTGTGATCCGTTTTCGTTCTGTCATCCATGAAGAAGCTATGGAATTTGACTGTGACGGAGCTGAAGAAACCTATACAGAGATCGCGGAAAAAACCGTGGAGCACATGGAAAAATGGTATCGGGATTTCTTTGATGAAGTAAAGAACAACTATGGTGATCTGGAAAATTATTTTCTTTCAAAGAAGGATTCCTTTTTAATGCAGGCTGCATTTATTTATCTGCATCAGGATAAGTATGATCTCGCGGAAGAGTGCATACAGAAGTTACCTCCGAAATTATATTCCGTTCGCTCCATTACGCCTGAAACGGAAGAGCAGAAATTACGATTAACAGCTTCAAATGCTGCGAACTTCGGAAGCAGTTATCATAGAGATGATATGGACTGTATCATGGATTATGTAGCGGCGAAAAAAAGAGGTTTGGAATGGACGGCCGAAAGGGCTTGTTACGGCCTCTTGAAAGAAGAAAGAGAGGATTAAAATGTCTGTATCACTTTTGAGAATCGATCCGAAAACAAAAGAAACAAAGGAAATGCCGGTCTCTTTCCAAAGGGTTTGGAACGAGGTATGGGAAAAAGCGATCGAAGACAGAGGGCTAAAACTGATCGGAACATGTACCATCCTGCATAAAAAAGATATGGCAGAGATCCTTCGGGAATTCCTGCAGGTAAAAGAATATGTTATGACTCATGACATTCCGGAAAAAGATAAAGAGTATGTGATCGAGAGAGTTGACAGTATTATCGAAAATCTGGAAAAGTTTTGGAATGAAGTCCCGGGAATTGATGAATTGGATATGGGATAGTTTATAAAAAAGAAAAATGACAAGGGGAAAGATAAAATGGATATTACCTGGGGAACGGGACTGTATCTGAATAGCGAAGCAATGAGAATAAAAGATATATACAATGCTCTTTTAAAGAAGGGTGAAAGCGATGAGGTAGCATATGAAGTATGTAAAAGAGAGATCAATGATTAAAGTCGAGCGAAAGAGAATGATCGGAAAGAATGATAGAATATTCATCGGAAGATACACATAGAGAGAAAACAATGGTAAGAAAAAATTACAGAATGCTCGTTGCAGCTATGACGCTGGGGCTGTCCGTATGCGGATGTGGTCCGGTGGTGACGGAAAGCAGGCAGGCGAGCATAGAAAATATGAGTAGCGAAGAAAATATAAACAGAGGTGAGAATATGAACAATGACGGTTTTACAACAATAATGAATACAGGATATTTGAATATAGTCTTCTATGAAGAAGAGGAATACATATCCATTGCCTTGTTGCTGGAACGCGATGAGGTTATAGAAATAGGAGAACAGATGCAAAAAAAGAATCCCAATGCATATATGCACGGATATAATTGGGAAGCATTTCTTAATAAGTATCTGGAATACAATGCACCGGAAATACTGGCGGTATTAGACACAGATCCGGAAGCGGGAATGTACGCTGCATATATCAATGAAACGGATGATCATGCAAAAGAACTTGCTGAAAAATTCGGAAAGATCATGCAAACACTGGTGGAAGATAAAGAAGTTACACTGGAATTCTTAGAGCAATACGGTGACGAAATAGAGTGGGACTAAACGATAAGATCGTTTACAAAATATACGGAGAGATATTTGAAATGTTTGAAGTAAAAGAATGCAAAGATACCGAAGTGGTAAAAGCATTGTTTCAAGAGTATTCACAGATCAAAGGTGCGGAGAGCTGTTTTGTATCTTTTGATAAAGAGTTAAATGATCTGGATACTTTTTACAAAGGCGGTGCCCTTCTTGTCGGATATGAGGAGGAAAAGCCGATTGCATGTATTGCCATAAAAAAGATGGAAGGCGGTATCTGTGAGGCGAAGCGTTTGTTCATAAAACCGGAGAATCGCGGTAATGGATATGCCAGGATCATGATGAATGCTATGATCGACAAAGCAAAGGAACTGGGATTCCGGGAGATCACATTTACAACGAAACCGTCGGTGATGCAGATCGGATATGGCCTGTACAAGAGAATGGGATTTGAAGAAACTGCCGAAGAAAACGGGATCGTCCGTATGCGAATGGCGATATAAGGAAGTGGATAAAGAGAATGATGCAGAAGTATGCAGCGATCGAACAACATATCAAAGAGCAGCTGGCGCTCGAATTTAATTGTGCGCCGGAAGATTTTGAGTGTGAAGAGATCGTGATCACAAAGCCCTGCTTGCACGAGAAAAGAAGAAAGTTTTCCGTAGATCCGTTTTTTCTGCAGATGGCAACCTTTGGCGGAAATGCTGTGATCTCTGCACAGGAAGAGATCCATCCCTGGCTTACGGAATGGAGCAAAGACAAAAAAGGTTTCTGGTTGTTTGAGCAGCAGAATTATTATGAACTCGAATGCGAACTGAGAAAATACGGATATAAAATGGCACTGACACATCATATGTTTTTGCCAAAGAAAGATGTACCGGATGGTAAACCGGATTTTGAAATACGATGGCTGGAGCAAAAAGATATTCCGCCGTTTTACGGAAAGGAAGAATTTTCCAATGCTCTGTGCGATCGTTTTAAACCGGAGCGGCCGGATGTCCTTGCGATCGTGGCGCTCGATGGAGAGAAGGTCATGGGAATGGCCGGATGCTCGGCGGATACGCCGTCTATGTGGCAGATCGGGATCGATGTATTGCCGGAGTACCGGGGCCGCGGGATCGGAAAACAACTGGTGATCCTGCTCAAAAACGAAACCATACGAAGAGGTGCGATCCCGTATTACGGAACAAGCCTCTCCAACCTGGCATCCTGGAAGATCGCGTTGGGAAGCGGCTTTGCACCGGCATGGGTGGAAACGGAATCCCGAAAAATATAATAGAGGTGTGTATGATACTGAGGGAATACCTGCATGAGCAGGATTTTGAAAAGATCAAAAACTGGGTTACGGAGGAAAGAGCGCATGCGATGTGGTGTGCAAATCTGTTTGCGTATCCTTTGAATAAAGATAATGTTGCGGAGGTATTATCCCAGGCGGCGGAAAAGTTCGGTGATGTTGCGTATATCGCTGCTCTGGAGGATGGCAAGGAAGCAGGGTTCTTTTGCTTTTCGGTAAATCCGGAAATGAACGAAGCAATGCTTAAGTTTGTTGTGGTAAATCCGGAATACCGCGGAAAAGGGATCGCAGCGCAAATGCTGGATCTGATCGTGAAAAAAGCTTTTGAAGAAAAGGGCGCCGATGCGGTACAGTTAAATGTATTTCCGGAGAATCCGCGGGCAAAGAAGTGCTATCAAAAGGCAGGATTTACGGAAAGAAAAACGACGGAACATGCATTTGCATATAAAGAAGAATCCTGGGGCAGATGCAATATGGTATTATACAAGGATTGCCGTATTGACAGAGCACAACCGGAAGACGATGAAAAGATCGGACAGTTCATTAATGAAGCATTTACCGATTATGCATTTATGAGCAAGGTAGATCTGAATTTTGAAGAATACTGTTTTGTGGCGAAGAATGCTGCCGGCGAGATCATAGGGGCGATCACAGGCAGGGCCTACTATAATGAAGTACATATTGGAGATCTGATCATTGATAAGAATTATCGAAGGAAAAATATCGGATCCAAGCTGGTAAGAGCGGTGGAAGAAGCCTATAAAGGAAAGGGATATCGTAAGATCACCTTAACGACATTTGGGTTCCAGGCACCGGACTTTTATAAAAAACTGGGATATTCCTTAGAGTTTGTCCGGAAGGATGAAGATCCGAAATTATGTAAGTATTTCTACTGTAAAATGATATAGGAAGTAAGGACGGTAGTGATCATGGAGAAGAAAAAGATACAGATCATTTTCCCCGGTGTGGGATATCATTGTGATAAACCATTGCTGTATTATGGACGCGATATTGCTTTTGAAGCAGGCTATGAAAAATATATCAATGTAAGTTACAGCTGCCCTGTCGATCGGATCCGCGGGGATGAAGCAAAGATGAAAATCGCTTTTGAGGCGATGTATGCGCAGGCAGAGGAGCAGTTAAAAGATATTTCGTGGAAGGAGTATACGGATATCTTGTTTGTATCCAAGAGTATCGGAACGGTGATTGCTGCAGCCTATGATAAAAAGCATTTTGGCGGAAAAGTAAAGCATCTTTTCTACACACCTTTGGAGCACACCTTTAAAGCTTTGGAGGGGGAAAAAGGAATCGATGCGATGGCTTTTATCGGTTCCGAAGATCCCTGGAGTGATGTGCCGACGGTAGTTGATCTGGCAAACAAGAGGAATATTCCGATCCATTTGTATGAGGGCCTGAATCACTCCCTGGAATCCGATGATACCGAATCTAATATCAAAATACTTGCGGATGTGATGGCCAAGAGTAAAAAGTTTCTTTCGTGAAGAGGGGGGAAGCAATGAACATTCGTTTAGCAACCAAAGAAGACATAAAAGACTTGCAGCAGCTGTATTACGAACTGGAAAACGATGCCGTGCGGTTTCAGCCGGAACACTTCGTTCACGGAGCGCGGGAGGAAGCATTCTTTGCTCCCATCTTTGATAGTGAAAATCAGGATATTTTCGTGGCGGAATCGGATGGCAAGATCGTCGGATTTGCGCATGTCATGATCCTGGAGCAGAAGAAGGTGCCCTGCCTGATCCCCGAAAGAGTGCTTTATCTGCAGGATCTGGATGTTTCCGAAGCATGCCGCAGTCAGGGCATAGGAGCTATGCTGATGGATGTCTGCAAAGCCTACGGAAAAGAAAAAGGTGCCGATTTTATGCGCACGCAGGTCTTCCCGCAGAATACAAGAGGAATGAAGTTTTACGAAAGATGCGGTTTTGCGGAGAAAATGAAAACGATCGAAGTGTATCTTTGAAGGAGGAAAATACAACCTGTGTTGCTCTTGACGAAATCCCGGAGTAACAAAACGAAGAGCAGAGGAGTATCCGTTTATGAAATCAAATATCATCAGTATAGCAGCGGTAAATATCGTCTGGATCGGATTTATCCTGATTACCGTGTTCCTGCAGTTTGGTACGGATATCGAGGTCGTGAAGAAGGTCGATTCACTCCCGGTGGATATCGGATATACGCAGTCGAGCATACATCAGACGGGAAAAGCGCCGATAACGACTTCGCATTGCAAAGTCAAAATAAAACCGGAAGATGAGGATATCGATCCGTTCTGGGTGAATGCAAAAGATGTTTTTGGCACGGAAGATGAACGCAAGCTGCAGAAAATGATCGATAAAGAAGAAACGATACGGCTGAATATTTTTATCAATCCGAAAACCGATGAGGTGCTGGGTGTAACGACGAAGGGAACTTCCAGATGGGCGCTCATCTATAACAATAACAAGCTGGTAAAATACGGATTGGCTATTCTGGCAGGGGTGGATCTGTTTTTGGTTGGCTTGGTGATTTTTTCGGAAAAGATGAAAAGGAGACAGGCATGAAAAAATACGACGCAGTAGTTTTTGATATGGATGGTGTGATCTTTGATTCGGAGCGGTGTGTGTTTGAATGCTGGATTGAGATCGCAGACAAATACGGGATCAAGGACATCGAGAAGAATTTTCTGGCATGTACCGGAACGACCATGAGTCGGACCAGAGAGATCATGATGGAAGCGTATGGTGCGGATTTTTCTTATGATGATTTTGCACATGAAGCATCGGTGATCTTTCATGAAAAATACGATAACGGAAATCTTCCGATCAAGGCGGGGGTGTTTGAACTGCTGGACTATCTGAAAGAGCAGGGAAAAAAGATCGCGCTTGCTACATCCACCAGAAGACAAACGGTTCTGTATCAGCTGGAGCAGGCGGGAATCCTGAAATATTTTGATGAGATCATTACCGGGGATATGGTGACGAAGAGCAAGCCGGATCCGGAGATCTATCTGATGGCGTGTGAAAAAATCGATGTAAAACCGCAGAATGCATTCGCCATCGAGGATTCCTATAACGGGATCCGCTCTGCGCAGGCCGGTGGATTAAGAGCGATCATGGTTCCGGATCTGCTTCCTGCCAATGAGGAGATGAAAGAATTGTCGGAAGTGGTACTGGACAATTTGAATGATGTGATCATTTATCTCGGGACGGACGAAGCCTAAGAGAATATTACGGAAAACAGGGGGGAACTATGGAACAGGAAAACACACGGCAAAAGTACGATTGCTGTCTGGCAAAAGAGAATTACTGGTTTCGTTACCGGACCGGTGCGATCATCATAAAAGACGGCAAGATGCTTTTTGTAAAAACATTGTTCGGCGATTATTACTATATGGTCGGCGGAGGCGTGCATCTGGGAGAAGATTCCCAAAGCTGCATTGAACGTGAAGTGCTGGAAGAAACCGGTGTGGCGTGCAAGGCCGAGCGGATCGCGATCACCTGTGAAAATCTGTTTCTGGGAAAAGGCGGAAACATCGACGGAAAAGAATGCCATGTTCTCGAATACTATTATCTGATGAGCTATCCGGAAGATGCCGAGTTTCGAAAGAAAAACGATGAATCGGAAGAACTGGTGTGGGTTCCGGTAGAAGAACTTTCGAAAAACGATATCCGCCCGGCCTTCCTGAAAGAAAAGATCAAAGAGGTGATCAACGGCAGTCCGCTGATGCATGTGATCAGTGATGAACGATAGGAAATAACGATATGGATTTTAAAGCATTGATGCATTCGGAACAATATGATTTTCTGCGGACAAACGAGCGCCTGGGCGAGCGGATCATGCTGCTTGGTCTGGGCGGAAGTTATTCGTACGGAACCAATAATGAAGGCAGTGATATCGACTTTCGCGGAGTGACTCTGCAGATGCCGTCCGATCTGATCGGGCTCACGGAATTTGAACAGTACGAAGATGACAAGACGGATACGGTGATCTACGGCTTTAACAAACTGGTACGACTGTTGTTGGAATGCAATCCCAATACCTGTGAAATGCTGGGACTGGACGAAGACCAGTATCTGATCAAGTCGAAACTGGGACAGGAATTGATCGACAACACCGAGCTGTTTTTATCCAAGCGTGCGATCAAATCTTTCGGCGGGTATGCGGATGCGCAGTTACGGCGTCTGCAGAATGCCATCGCCAGAGATACCCTGCCGCAGAATGAGAGAGAAAGACATATCCTGAATTCCGTACGCAATTCGCTGGATGATTTCAATCGCAGATACGAAGGCAATGAAAAGAACGGCATGCGCATCTATATCGACAAGGCAGTGAATCCGGAGTTGGAAACAGAGATCTTTGTCGATTCTAACTATAAGCACTTTCCGCTGCGTGACTACACAGATCTGTGGGGAGCGATGAAAACGGTCGTTCGCGATTACGATAAGATCGGTAAGCGGAATAAGAAGAAAGACGATAACCATCTGAACAAACATGCCATGCATCTGATCCGCCTGTTTATGATGGCGATCGATATTTTGGAAAAGAAGCAGATCTGCACACACAGGACGGTGGATCTTCCGATACTGCTCTCGATCCGCAGAGGTGACTTTATGCAGAGCGACGGCACCTTTTCGCCGGAATTCTATGAGCTGCTGGAGGAATACGAACGCAGGCTGGATGAGGCGGCCAAGAAAACAACACTTCCGGACAATCCGGATATGGATAAGGTGGAGAAGTTTGTTGAGCGAGTGAATCGTTATGCGGTCACGGGTGAATTGTTATGAGAGATATATTAGCAGAGATCAATGAAAAACTGGATGAGATCGAGAAGAAGGAAGGCGTGCGTATACTGCATGCAGTGGAATCCGGCAGCAGGGCATGGGGCTTTGCGTCTCCCGACAGTGATTACGATGTGCGTTTTGTATATGTAAGACCCAAGGAAGATTATCTGCGTCTGGATGAGCCGAAAGATTTCATCGACTGGCAGCTGGATGAAGTACTCGACATCAACGGCTGGGATTTGAAGAAAGCCTTGAAACAATTTGCCAAAGGCAATGCCACACTCTTTGAGTGGAGTGGATCGCCAATCGTATACCGGACCACAGACGAATGGGCAAAAGTAAAAGAAGTTGCAAAGCAGTATTTTTCAGAAAAATCAGCGGTATATCATTATTACGGAACTGCCAATAATACGCTGAAAGAATACCTGCAGGGAGAAAATGTAAGATATAAAAAATACTTCTATGCCTTAAGGCCTTTACTGGCAGCGCAGTACATAGAAAGCTTCCACGATGCACCACCGGTATTGTTTGACGATCTTCTTAAAATGGATATTGACTCAGACCTGCGCAAAGGGATAGAAGAACTGCTGGAGAAAAAGAAGGTTACTACAGAAAAAGAAGAAAATCCCCAGATGCCTGTGATAAGGGATTTCATCGAAACAGAAAGCGCAAGGCAGAAGGAGATAGCAGATACACTGGCGGATGATCATAATAAGGACTGGACAGCACTGAACAGACTGTTTTATGAGATCATCGGAGTATGATAACTATAGGCTCAAGTAAAAAGAGAAAGGTGTTATAAATGAGATTATTTGTCATAACGGGAACCTGCGGGGCCGGAAAATCAACCATGAAGGATTTCCTGTCGGAAAGACTGGATAAAGAGAAATTTGCCTGCATCGATTCCGATGAAGTGGGGCTTAACTGGTGGGATTATGCCGGGACCGATAAGGAAAAGAAATACGGTGAGGATACCTTAAAGGGTGCGGTTAAAATGGCAGAGGGGAAGGACCTGATCTTTGTAAGCTGTCTTAATCCCCTTGATTATTTCCGCGATATCGAAGCACCGGCAGATATAGAGACGTCTTATTTTATCGCTTTATGTCCTACCGATGAGGAGATCGACAAGCGTCTTAAGGCAAGACCTGTTGAAAGAGGTTTTACTTCTGATGAGATAATAAAGCCGCATATAGATTATAACGGGTGGTTCAGAAAGAACCGCTCAAAGTTCCAGATGTTTATTGATAATACGGAAATGTCCGAAGATGATACAGCTGATATGATAGCTGCATATATCAAAAGAGTATAAAACGGCAGACATATGGTTATTGAAGATATAGATAAAGGAAAAGGCTTTGACTGGGGCAGGACCTCACAGGATTATGCCAAATACAGAGATATCTATCCGCAGGAATTCTACGATCATATCCTGGATCTTGGACTGTGCAAAGACGGGCAGAAGGTTTTGGATATAGGAACCGGTACAGGTGTGCTCCCAAGAAATATGTACCGCTACGGAGCAGAATGGACCGGAAGCGATATAGCGGAAAACCAGATAGTACAGGCAAAAGAGCTGGCTGCCGAAGCCGGGATGAATATAAAGTTTTTAACATCAAGGGCTGAGGAGATAAGCTTTCCGGATGAAAGCTTTGATGTGATCACCGCATGTCAGTGCATCTGGTATTTTGATCATGATAAAACAGCGCCTATATTTGCACGCCTGTTAAAGCCGGAGGGCAGATTCCTGATACTTTATATGGGCTGGCTTCCTTATGAAGATCCAATAGCAGCTAAGAGCGAGGAGATAATACTGAAATATAATCCAAACTGGACAGGCTGCGGGGATACGGTCCATCCCGTATGGGTACCGGATCAATATCTTAAGTATTTTGAACTGCTGTCGCAAAAGGAGTTCAGGGTTGATATAGATTTTTCAAGAGAAGGCTGGCACGGACGTATGCGTGCATGCAGAGGTGTGGGAGCCTCTATGACTCCCGACGAATTAGAAGCCTGGGACAATGAGCATATGGATATGCTGATGAAACATGCCGCGGAAAACTTCAAGATAAAACATTACGTTTCTATAGCAGAGCTTAAGCTTAAGTGAGAGGGAAAATGAAAAGCGGGATAATGATAATAGGACCGTCGGGTAGCGGAAAGACCACTTTGGGAAAGAAGCTGGCGGATGCACTGGGCTATAAGTTTTTCGATGTGGATGAATTTATCTGGAGATTTGATACTCCGGAATTATATACGGTAATGTACAGCCGTGAAGAAAAGATCTCGAGATTACAGGAAGCGATCGCGCCATATGAACACTTTGTCATGGCGGGTTCTATGAGTTCCTTTCACACGCATTTTGATGTCTATTTCGGAATGATGGTCCTACTCTATGTAGAACCGGATATACGTATTGAGAGAGTTAAGGCAAGAGCGGTACAACGTTTCGGAGACAGGGTAGCCGAAGGCGGTGACATGTATGAAAGCAACCTTAAGTTTCTGGAAGATAATCGCAGATACGAGGAAGACGGATCGCCAAATCTGCGGGAACAAAAGGAATGGATGAACAGCTTATCATGCATCAGGCTTGAACTGGATGGGACGAAAAGTATTGAAGAGAATATCCGTATTATCACAGAAGCATGGAATAAGCGGGACTGATATTTACGGTACCGGAGGGAGAAAAGATAGATGGTCATTATAATAACCGGGGCGTCGCATACGGGAAAGACCGTACTGGCCCAGAGGATGCTTGAAAAATATAAATATCCTTATCTGTCTGTAGATCACCTTAAGATGGGACTGATCCGAAGCGGAAATACAGATCTTACTCCTATGGATGATGATAAGCTTACTGATTACCTGTGGCCGATCGTGAGGGAGATGATAAAGACGGCGATCGAAAACTGTCAGAACCTTATCGTGGAAGGCTGCTATATCCCGTATGAATGGCGAAAGGATCTTACGGAAGAATACTTAGCGGAGATCCGTTTTATCTGTCTTTGCATGACCGATAAGTATATCGATGCACATTTTGATGACATTAAAAAACACGGATCCGATGTGGAGCAGAGACTGGATGATTCCGATTGTACTCCGGAATGGATCAAATCCGAAAACCGTCTGTTTATGGAGGGATTCGAAAAAGCCGGAGAAGAGATCATACGGATAGATGATGATTACAACACAGTTATCAACGGAGTGTTAAAAAACATTAGGGAGGTTAAAGACGATGGCAAACCTGAACATGATCACAAGAGACGAAGCATTTACGCTTTTGAAAAAGTATAATAAGGATCCGTTTCACATTCAGCATGCATTGACTGTGGAAGCGGTTATGCAGTGGTATGCGAAGGAACTGGGATACGGAGAGGATGCCGAATACTGGGGGATCGTAGGACTTCTGCATGATATCGATTTCGAGATCTATCCCGAAGAGCACTGTCTGAAGGCACCGGAGCTGCTAAAGGACGGGGGCGTAAGCGATGATATCATTCATGCGGTTTGCTCTCACGGTTATGGGATAACCGTAGGCTGCGGAGCAACGATCGATGTGGAACCGGTTCACGAAATGGAGAAAGTACTCTTTGCGGCAGATGAGCTCACAGGCCTCATCGGTGCAGCGGCTCTTATGCGGCCTTCAAAGAGTACCAAGGATATGGAGCTGAAGTCTTTAAAGAAAAAATATAAGAGCAAAGGTTTTGCAGCCGGCTGTTCCAGAGAAGTGATCGAGCGCGGGGCAGCACAGCTGGGCTGGGAACTCGATAAACTGCTGGAAATGACGCTGCAGGCAATGGCGGCATGTGAAGATACCATTAATGAGGAACTGGCTGCGGAATAAAAGAGAAAGCAGGCGTTTATGAAAGATGAGAAAAAGGTAAGACTGATCTATAATAGTATAATGGTTGCCTTTGTACTGTATGCCTGGCTCATCATGTTTTTCAACACAAAGGAAGGGATGCTGACATCAAAGGGCTTTGTGAACCTGAAGTTTTACACGACCCTTTCCAACATCTTTGCAGCGGTGGTTGCCGGTGTATGGATCGCAGATCATGTGAAGAAAAAGGACAGTCCTGTATTATCGTTATGGAAGCTCATGTCCGCATCGGCAGTAGGCGTGACCTTTATGGTAGTGTTGGGTTTCCTCGGTCCGTTATACGGCTTTGGTACGATGTATGTGGGATCCAATTTCTTCCTGCACCTCGTAGTGCCGGTGATGGCGATGATAGAGTTTGTCGTTTTTAACGAACGAAAGCTGACGGTTAAAGACAATCTGTTTGTTATTTTCCCGCCGCTGGTATACGGTACGGTATATGTGATCAATACTTTTATTAACGGGATTGCGGGAAATGATATCTACGGATTTTTAAGATGGGGGTATCCGATCGGTCTGCTCATCTTTGTGGCGATCTGTTTTGTGGCCTTTTTGATCGGAATGGTATTGCGTTTTCTGAATGCAAAACTGCAGGCGCGGGGAGGAGAAAACTAATGGGAATCGAAGATTATTTGGTAAGCGGAAAACTCCGGTTGGATCAGCAATTGAAGTTTTCGGCGGAGATCGACAAAATGACCGGAATCCTGCGTAGAACGATGCTGGTGGATCACAGTCGCAGGGAAAACGATGCCGAGCATTCCTGGCATATTGCGGTGATGGCGATGCTGTTTGAAGAGTATGCCAGGGAACCGGTCAATATAGGCCGTGTGGCAGAGATGTGTGTGGTGCACGATCTTGTGGAGATATACGCAGGAGATACCTTTGCGTACGATGTGAGCGGGAATGCGGATAAGGAAGCGCGGGAAGCTGCTGCTGCGGACAAACTGTTTGCGCAGCTTCCTGAGGAGCAGGGCAAAATGATCCGTGATCTGTGGGAAGAGTTTGATGCGATGGAAACGGCAGATGCAAAATATGCCGCCTGTATGGACCGTCTGCAGCCGTTTTTGCACAACACGCTGACGGAAGGCCATACCTGGGTGGAAGGCGGTACAAATCGCGCGGCTGTGGAAAAGAGAATGGCGATCATTAAGGAGTTTATGCCGGAAGTCTATGAATGGATTGCGGCCAATCTGGATCGTGCAGAGGAGAAGGGCTGGTTAAAAGCATAGGATTTGACGAGGGGAGATGCTTATGCAGTTTGGAATGCCGACACTGATCGAAAACCGGACATTACAGGAGAATGTGGATCTGTGTAAAAGTCTCGGTCTTTCGTTTATCGAATTGAATATGAACTTTCCGGAGTATCAGTTGGACCGCCTGGAACAGGTGGATACACTGATCCGGGTTGCGGAAGAGGCAGGGATCTACTATACCATTCATCTGGATGAAAATCTGAACATTGCAGATTTTAATCCGCTGGTCACAGATGCCTATCTGGAGACGGTACGGCGCTCCGTTGAAGTAGCGAAGAAACTGCTACCGCTTCGCGACCGGTACGGAGACCGCAGCCAGCCGTTGACCTTAAATATGCATATGCACCACGGCATTTACATTACCCTGCCGGATCGCAAGGTGCAGATGTACGATCGGGATTTTGATACCTATATGGAATCCTTTGCAAAGTTCAGAACATTGTGCGAGGAATGGATCGCAGACAGCGATATCCGGATCGTCGTAGAAAACACCAACGGATTCCGGGGGTACGAGAAAAAGGCAATTGAGTATCTTCTGGAGAGCCCTGTTTTCGGATTGACCTGGGATATCGGCCATTCCAAAGCAACCGGAGAAAAGGATGTTCCGTTTATCACTGAACATCGGGAGCATCTGATCCATTTTCACATTCATGACGGTTCGGAACAGCCGCCCAGAGATCATCTGGCACTCGGAGACGGTGAGATCGATCTGGCTGCAA
>CAMJAP010000044.1 GCA_946403625.1 uncultured Lachnospiraceae bacterium | reverse complement strand
CCTCATCCGCCCTTCGGGGAACAGTCCTGCTAAACTCGCAAGCTCGTTAAGCAGGAACTGGTTTTCCCCCCGCAAGCGAGGGGAAGGCAGGTATACCGGAAATGTCTTTGGAATGTCAAAATTTCAAAGACATTTGTTTTTTATCGGCAGATTTTTTATGGAACTCCGTCATATTTTGGCGTATGATCAACCTATGGTTTATACGAGACAATAGAAATCACTGCCGCAGCAGATCGTATAACGGGAGATCTGAAACATACAACGGCAGAGAATCCGATTTACGAATCTATTTCCTAATACCGAATCACGCCAAAATACAGAGGACGAGCAACGATGGATGCAAACACGGTAACAAAAAATCCGAAGAAGAATAAGATCGATATGACGCAGGGACCGATCATGAAGAATATCTTTCTTTTTGCGATCCCCATCGTCCTCGGCAATATCCTGCAGCAGCTCTATACCACCGTGGATACGCTGGTGATCGGCAATTACTGCGGCCACACCTCACTGGCGGCGGTCGGCACCAGTGCGCAGCCGGTGGAAGTATTGCTGTGCATTTTCCTCGGCATCGGTACGGGCGTATCCATCCTGATCTCGCAGTACATCGGATCACAGCGCCCGGATAAAGTCAAAGACTGCTGCGCGACAGCCAACAGTTTTGTGTATCTGTGCGGCATTCCGGTGGGTATCTTAGGATGGTTTTTGACACCGGCGATCCTGCATTTTATGGATGTTCCGGAGGATTCCATCGCAGCGGCGCAGACCTACACCCGTCTGGTCTTTTGCGGAACCCTCGGAAACATCGGCTACAATATGAATGCCGGCATCCTGCGGGGATTGGGCGACAGCAAGGCTTCCCTCTGGTTTCTGGTGGTTTCCTGCATCGCCAATATCGTACTCGATATCACCTTTGTCGCACACATCGGTATGGACGTGAGCGGTGCCGCACTGGCAACCTGCATTGCTATGTATCTGTCCTGGTTTGTCAGCATTCTGTATATCAAAAAGAAGTTCCCGGAGCTGGAGTTTTCCCTGCTGCCGAAGAAACTACTCAAAGATGAGTTGCGGCGCATCATAGGCATCGGCCTGCCCATCGGCCTCAACAACTCGCTGTATTCCTTTGGTCATATGGCATTACAGACACTGGTCAATGCCCAGGGCTCCGTCTTTATGGCAGGGGCATCCGTGGCGGGCCGCATCACCGGTGTGGCAGGTATCGCCGTGCAGGCGCTCTCTGCTGCCGCAACCACCTTCTCCGGTCAGAACTACGGCGCACAGCGTTACGACCGCTTAAAAGACGGGCACATCCGCATCCCTCTGGCCAACGGGCTGGTCACCTTCGGCTTCGCCATGATGCTGATCGGTTTCCGCGCGCCCATCCTGCGCATCTTTAACAAAGACGAGATGGTGCTGATGTACGCCAACCGCTATGTGGTGGTGATGCTCTTCTCCCAGTGGATCTATGCGATCTTCAATGTGATGATCTGTCTCGTCAACGGCACCGGCCGCGTACGTTACACCACCATCGTCAATATCCTGATGCTCTGGGCCGTGCGCATTCCGGTGGCCTACTGCATCAACCGCTTCTTTGACGGCACATGGGTAATGCTCTGCTTCCCCATCTCGTTTAGTTTCGGTCTGCTGTGTATGATCGGATACTATATTTTCTCGAAACAATGGAGAGAGATCCTCGGTTTGAATACCGTGGTTCAAAAGAAAGGAATCCTGGATTTCCTGAAACGCCCGATGGTAATGTAAGGCGGCTCTCAAAATCCGGAAAACTCCCCTTTCTAAATGGCGGCAGAATGCGGATTCCTGCCGGTAATACTTAATCCCAGTCATATTCTGTATCCGTATGTTCAAATTCACCCATTTTCACGGCATTGGTCAGATCCTCCCGATCACCGGTATAACGGTAGGTATCCAGACCATTATGAAGATAGGACGTGCTCCGTTCCCGTTCCTCTCCCGGCTCCCACGCAAAGATGGATGGATGCGTGGTAAAACCTAACATAATAGAATGCTCTTTAAGCGTACCCTTATCACCTGCCAGTTCCAGGATCGTCGGAAGGAAATCCCCGCTGCTGATCGGTGCCGTATTCAATGTCATCTCATCCTGCGTCTGTCCCGGAAGCTTCAGGAAATAGATCGGCTGCAGGTCCAACGTATCCAGATACTCCCCATGGTCCGCGGTAATGATGATCGCTGCATCATCATATACCCCCAGGTCTTTCAGCTGCTGCAGATATTCCTTCAGGATCACATTCAGGCCCTTTTGCACCTGCATCGTCGTGACGCTGTCCGCCGGTACAGATTCCGCTTTTTCATTGATGGTCAGCGGATTGTGGATACCGTTTAAGTGCGTGATGATCAGCGCATTCTGCATGCTCTGATCCACCGTAAGTCCCTGCTCTTTCAAAATCCGGTAATACTCACCGTTATCGGAGACACAAACATCCACGCCCTCAAAAGATCCGATACCGTCATAATAAAAACTCTGGATCTCCAGGTACGGCTTTAAAGGATAGGGTGCATATTTGAGCAGACTGGACTTGGTCATAATATAAAACATATACCCGTGATCGATCTTGTAAGATGACGTATCCATTTCTTCTACATTATCCACACTGCCCTGCAGGTAGGAAGCATCTTTATAGATGGCACTGCCGGAGCCGGTGTAAAAGTTGTAGGTATACCCCTTCTTGTGCATACGTTCCAGGAAATCTCCGGAGCATCCCTTCCATCCCCATGCCTCCTCTTTATACTGATCCGTTGTATTGAGCCCGACCACCGGGTCTGCCATCGTCAGCATATGCGTAAGTGCCGGAAAAGTATAGTTATACTCGCTGTTGGCATTGTTATAAAACGTGAAATCCTTCAGGATCTCTCCAGCCTCCGGCTCTTCCTCCAACATGTTTTCATACACTTTGTTTCCGTAGCGATCCAGGATCAGCACAATGATATTGTTTTCCGGTGCCACGAAAAATTCCTTATCACTGGACAGCGCATACATCCGGCGATCTGCTGATTTTACACTGTACGGATTGGTAACGAGCAGACTGATCACGGCAACGGTCTGGATCAGTACAAAAAAAGCACTCAGAATGACCGGCACGTTTTCCCTGCACTTATTCGGATCTGTCTGATCCTTCTGAAACCGCCCGAAAACATCCCATATACCATCCACCCAGAGCAGGATCACGCAGACGATACAGATCACAACACAGGCTGCAACCTTTTTACTGTCATCCATATCATTGTGGGCTACCAGAAATCCGAAAAGCCCGATGATCCCCGATGTGATCACCGGCCGCTTCCACGGCCCCCATTGCAGCATAACAAAAACCGTAATGATCATGCCGATCCATACAAGGATCGTACAATTGGAATAGCCGCTGTACAGCGTCCAATCCACCTTGCTGCCATCGGTCTTGATCAGTTCCTGGTTCAGGAACAGGTTCTGGATATAGCAGCACAAACTCACCGCAAAGATCAGTGTATGCAGAAAACGCCGTACTTTATCCGGAAGCAGCGACAGGATCAACGCACCGATCGCAACCGCCGCCAGCGATGCCCCCAGAAACATCCAGAAGAAATCGCCTGTACCGAAGAACAGCTCCCCCACATTCCCGGCAAAGATCTCCAACGGTCCCAGGATCCACACCATCATTACCGGAAAGAGCAGGATCAAGGCAGAGTATAGGAAACGCTGTACCGGAGAGGGCAATCGTTTCCCCTCATCCGGCGCTTCGCGCCACCTTCCCCCCTGAGGGGGGAAGGCTTTAGACTCCTCTGCAGATACTGCCTTTTCAGAAGCTTTTTGCACCTCGATCAGCTGATGCAGCAGATACTTTGCACCCACTTTCGCACTGCTGCCCACATTGTAGAGATATTTCTCCCGCACTTTCTTCAGCGCTTCTTTCGAATATACTTCTTCGGTCAGCAAACGGTAGACCGCATCCGGCAGCGTATCCAATGCATCCGTATTCACGGAGATACCCACCTGGTCTCTGGCTTCGATATCAAATGGCACCACATCGATCTCTTTGTAATCCGGGTTCATCACCTTCATCGGTGTATTGATAAACAGCACCGGTTTTAAAGTTGTAAACGCATATTCATACGCGATACCGGACCAGTCGGTGATCAGCACATCCGCGTCAAACACCGTCTTGTTGGAAGAAAAATCCGTCTGCAGCTCAATGTTCGGATTCTCCTCGTATTTCTTTGCCAGTACATTCAGTTTCTCTTCAAAATGCCGTACATACTGCGGATGAGGCCGCACGGTGATGTGGTACTGTCCGTTTCCCAGTGCATCCAGCATCTCTTCGATGCAGCTGTCCATCAGGTTGTCTTCCTGCCATGACGGTGCGATCAGGATCTCCGGCTGCATCGCGATAAAACTGCCGGCAGCCTCCTCATCGCCATGCTCTTCCCGATAAGCTGCGATCATATTGTCGATCAGGGAATATCCGGATTTTACAATGGTCTTTTTCGGAAGCTTGTACGTTTCCTCCATTGCACGGATCTCCTGCGCCATCTTCTCATTCGTCGCATAGATCGTATCAAAATGATCCAGCGCATGCTTACGCAGGGTCAGGTTTGCACTGGCCACCGCGTGATCCATATACACATACTCGATATCGTCCCGTACCAGGGAACGCTTGATGTGATACTTTTGCAGATCCGGCATGGTCAGCACCACCACATCCGCATCCATCTTCATCATCAGCACGATCAGCTTGTTCTCGCTGATGTAGTACACCTGAAACTGTTCGCTAGCCAGCCCAAATACTTCATCCTTCGGATCACTGGTAATGTAATGAATCACCACATCCGAATGCGCCAGGATTTCTTCGATCACATCCTTGAAATACTTATAGAAACCGTTCTTCTCGGAATAAAAGACGATCTGCTTGGCCGGATATGCCAGAAAACGTTTATAATCGGACTTCTCTTTTTCGATCTCTTCTCTGGAACGGTCCTTTTTCTCCCCCGATGCCATGGTCTGCATCTGCGCCAGTTCTGTACGGCTTGCTTCCAGAGCCTCGTAATTGATGTACTTTTTCGGATCGATGAAATAGTTCAGCAAATACATCTGCGCAATGGAAAACAGATTGCTGACGATCCAGTAGAATCCCACACCTGCCGGTACGAAAAGTCCCAGATACAGAGACAATCCCACACTGATGAGCAGGGTCGTCCACTGGTTTGCCTTGCTCTGCTCACTCTGCAATACATTGGAACGGTTCTGTGTAAAACACATCAGCCACGAAGAAGCCGCCGCCAGAACAGGCACCAGCAGTGAGATCCCGCCTGCCTGCATGGGCACCAGCCCCAGATCCAATCCGCAGAAATGCAGATCCAGCGACATCATCGCATCTATTTGATCATATGTTACCGCAACAAATACAGAGTCCTGCTCCCGGAATGCTTCCATATTCCCCTGATGCAGCCACGAGATCAGTTGGATCTGTATGGAGGACACATCCAAAGAGATTCCGGTCAGATTGCAAAAAGCGGCAAGACTTGCAACGATCTGATCCTGTCCCATCTGCAGCAGATAAGTCAGCGGCTGGTAGATCACGTTGATCACACCCATCAGGATCACAAGCTGTGCAATGACCGGCACCAGATCCAGCATAGGATGATAATGATTCTTCTTATAAAGCTTATACTGCTCCTCCGAGATCATATCCTTGTTGCCGAAACATTTTGCCTTGATGTGGTTCAGCTCCGGATACATCTTCACCATCTTGATGGAGTTCTTCTGCACCATGATCGAGATAGGAAGCAGGATGATCTTGGTGATCAGTGTAAAGAGTATGATCGAAAGACCGTAATCCTGAAGAAAACGGTAGCAGTAATACATAAAGAAACCGAAGAATTTTCCGATCAGATCTATCATAGGTACAGATCCTCCTTCACGGAATACTTCTTCTTCGTCCCGGTGCCTTTCCTATTAGAATTTTTATCCTCGCCCAAAAGATACTCCCAGCCATTCTTCAGCCGGATCTTCCGATGTTTCGCAATGCCTTTGTTTTTTCGGAATAATGCTGCGATCTTGTGGCGGAATACCGTAAGCGCCGCTCCTGCCGCGATCGCTACTGCTGCCACCGCCTGGATCATATAGGTTACCGCACTGGGATCGATATAGGCGTGCGCATATCCCGTAAACAGATTAAAAAAACAAACAGAAAAATACAAAAAGCTGCCCAACCGAAACAGGTATTTCCGGAGCTTTGCGCTATGATCACCTTTCAACAAACGGATCCGCATAGTATATCCTTCTTTCTCTCCTCAAAAAACTCTATTTAAAAATTTCTGTCCATAAAAATTCTATCCATAGAATTTTATATCCATAGAATTCCAATCTTAAATCATAGCATAAAAACGGCCCTGCCGCAAGGCAGAGCCGTTCATCCCCCAATACCTGAATCTTTCTTTACCAGCCGGTTCCCAGACCTTCGATCGTATAGCTGCCGTCGGACTGTGTGGTCAGTACACCCAGGAGGTATACGGTGATCACGCCGGTTTCTTCATTCTGTTCGCCGTTCGATCCCATCAGGATATTGATATCCGCACCTTCTGCAGGTACGATCTCGCAGTGGCACTCAAATGCTGCCGCATCTTTACCCAGATTCAGCTCCGCTACCGGTTCGCACTCTGCCTCTGCTACGCTGTCATAGAGCTTGTCAACATATACCGTGATCGATTCCGCCTCAGCTCCGGATTCTTTATATACATCCGAGAGTGTCTTTGCCATCGCGATCTCGATCTGCTCGGTACAGTACTCCGTATCGTCCTTCAAGCTGTAGCCGGAAAGCGGCTCATTGTCCGCATTGTACATCTGCTCTGCGATGGCCTGGATATCAAAGCCGTCCAGATCTTCTGCCGCAACAGACAGAGAGTAGGAAATGCCGATCTCCACATCATACCAGGTGATCAGATCCACATATCCGGTCTCGTTGATATTGCGGTACATATTGCCCTTCATATTGCCGCCGCCCCAGTTTGCCAGCGTCACTTCATCTTCCACTGTCCATTCATAATAGAGGCCGGACAGATCCAGATAGTCATCACCGGTGATCTGTGCTCTCGCATCAAAGATCCTGCCATCCAGATCAAACTGCAGATCTACCAGCGGGCCTTCCTTGCCGTTCGCTTCCTTTGCGTCGTCCAGTACCATCCAGGAAAGTACCTTTGCCCCTTCCGGTGCCACAAACATTCTCGGGATCAGCTCATCTGCTTCTTCCTCTGTGGAATCTCTCCAGGGATTTGCCATACCGACTTCCCCCGGATTCTCTGCTCCCTCACCCTTCGGTGCTTCTGTTGCCTCCGGCGTTGTCTCCGGTGCGGTCTGTGTTTCCGGTGCCGCCGGTGCCGCCTCTTCTCCGCAGCCTGCGAGCATCGCTACACTCAACACACCTGCTGCTGCCATTGCCAAAAATCTCTTCTTCATAACTTTTTTCCTCCCCTATTTAATGCCACACAATAATGTTTTCTTTTTCCCGTCTCATTTTTACAAAGACGATGATAACACACAAAGTGCAAGCAATGTGCAAGTTTTTTTTGCTATTTTTCATAAAAAAAGATAAAATTGCAAGACAATTTGCATATAAAAAAGCGTTCTGTTTGCAGAGCAATTTCCTATGACAAAAAACGGCAGCCGATAAGGCTGCCGCTGATCACCGATCACGATAAATGTTTCCGAAATGCGGTAGGTGTCATTCCCACCCGCTGTTTAAACCGCGCCGCCAGATAATCACCGTTGCAAAACCCGGTCTCCAGTGCGATCTCCGAAACGGATTTGTCCGTCTGCGCCAGCAGTTCCTGCACATGCCGCACACGAACATTCGTTAAATACTCCGAAAACGGTACGCCCAGCTGTGCTTTGAACAGGCGCGAAAAATAGGCCGTGGAAAAACCGGCTTCCGCTGCCATTTCTTCCAGCGTGAGTTCCTCACCGTAGGATTTTTCGATATGATACAAAGCTTCCAGGATCTCGGGGGACAGTTCATTCCCGAAATTGAATGCTCCGCCGCTCTGACGGTTCTCGTAGATATAGATCAACAGCCGGTACAACATCCCCTGCAGGATCGTATCCGCATAGGGCGCCTCCGCCTCGTAGACCGTCAGCATATCCTCCAGATAGCGTTCGATCCAGGCCTGCTGTTCCTTGTTAAAACTGCATACTTTCAGCTCGTACAGCGTATCCCAGATCTTGCGGTCGATACGCTCGCAAAAATCCTCTTTGTATTCCCCGGCGATCTTGACCAGATAACTGATGTAGGGATCCTCGCTGTGTGAGACGGTCCGGTGATATAACAGGGGCGGCATCAGAGACACATCCCCCGGATGATAGTCAAACTGCTGCAGGGGTGTGATGACATGCCGGTCCCCGGAGATCAAAAACCCCAGACTGTAATGCTCCGCCGCCATCTCCATCTGCGGCATGCAATAGTCCGCCGGCAGATTGCGCTTTTGTATGGTGACGGTTTTTCCCTTGGGCATACTGATCGGCATAGGTTCCCCCCTCTCAAATGGCCGTCATTTCACCGTCCTGTCTCCCGAACCGATGCGGATGCGCTCAATACTCCAATCCGTATTCTTCGTTCATTGTATGATCCGGCTGTATTTCCAGACGGATCCGGCGGCTGACGATGCCATGCTTATATAAAGTCTGCGA
Organism: uncultured Lachnospiraceae bacterium; assembly: GCA_946403625.1. Taxonomy (GTDB): domain Bacteria; phylum Bacillota; class Clostridia; order Lachnospirales; family Lachnospiraceae; genus NK4A136. The sequence goes on along the minus strand of CAMJAP010000044.1, from coordinate 17,989 downwards.
TAACGCATTTCCCATATCGGTAACATGCGGCCAGTTATCCGAGCCTGCCTCCAGTGGTACACGGATCACCGCTTCCGTAAGGCCTGCACGATCGGCTTCGACCACCTGCTCGATGATATCCTGATCTATGGCGATGCAGAGTTTTGCATCCAGATCGATCCCGTTTTCTTCCAGGAAGATACGATCTCCCATACGGGTATTCATCAGCAACACATAAAAGATGAGCGGCAGCAGGATCAACGCCTTGGGGATCCTGCGCAATACTTCTCCTGCCAAGATAAAGATCACCAGAAAGGCGTAGAAGCAGACCGAAAAGATCACGCGGCAGATTTCCAGCTTGTCCGTTCCTACCTTGGCACAGAGCAGGATCTCAAATACCGCACATACTGCCATACAGAAAACAAAGCCCGGAAGCATCTTTGTCGCCTCGGACGGCGTCTCCTTCTTTTTGGCCGAATAGAGACATACGCCCACACCGGCACCGATCAGAACCGCCGATAACGCCATGGTCTGCAGATTGATCCGGGATCCCCAGGCGAAAAATCCGGAGATACTCTCCGCCAGCGCAAAGGTTCCGGTTCCTTCTGCCCGGCCGCCGTTTGCCTCATAGAACAGCGAGATCATCCAAAAGACCAGGATCACCAGCTGCCAGCACTCCTTCTGCAGATACTGCTTCAGGCTCTGATTGCGTTTGCCCAGACAGCGGTATGCTTCCCACAGCACTTCCCCGCCAATCATTGCAACCAATATGATGCTGCAGAACAGATTGGAAAACATTGCCAGATAGATCGCCAGGAGCAATATGCCTTTGCGGATCGCAGACAGATTGCGGATGCCGTCGTGTCCCTTTGCCGCAAAGAACAATACCAGCGATGCATTGATCAGATTGGGGATCACATAGTAATAATACCCCGTTACATTAAAGGTCCAGAACAGATGCTGGTTGCCGTTGTACTGTCTGCGGAAGATACTGAAATGAAACAGCAAAAACAGCAGGGTCAGCATATACACCGCCGCATCCGAAATCTTGGTTCTTTCTTTCAAAAACCTGCGGAACAACATCACATAAAGCGTGATAAACGAAGCCACCGATATCGCGTGCGCCGCGATCAGCGCAGTAATGTAATCCAAATTTAATATCGGCATCAGCACATGTACGCCGAAATCCGATACCAGGGACATAAAGGTTTCCGGAAAGACTCTTGCAGGATTCCAGTCTTTCCAGATGGGATAGGCATTTCTTCGCCAGCCCACATACAGCCAGTCATCCATATCATAGGGAACCAGCGGATGGATCTGCGCAAAAAAGATCAGGGCAAACAAAAAAATACCCATTCCGAACAGGAAAGGGCACAAAAACGCAGGGAATGTTCCCACTCCCTGCGCCTGTTCCTTACTTTGGTTTGTTATCGCCTTCTTCTCAGATAGACTCATGGTTACGATTCGTACCCACTGCCCCGTCTATTAGATAGACTCGTGGAAGGTACGGCTGATAACGTCTGCCTGCTGCTCCGGAGTCAACTTGATGAAGTTAACTGCATAACCGGATACACGGATGGTCAGCTGCGGATAATTCTCCGGATGAGCCTGAGCATCCAGCAGGGTCTCTCTGTTCAGAACGTTAACGTTCAGATGATGACCGCCCTTGGTTGCATATCCATCCAATAAAGATACCAGATTGTTGATCTGAGCTGTACTTGCTTCTGCCATTGTTAGTTTCCTCCTATAAGAATACTATTCAACAAAGATTATTCGTAATCATCCAATCCCTGATGAAGGGTCGGAACGGAGCATGCAAGAGGCGTGCGGGAGCAATCCGTGCAGCCCATGGTCTCAACCTCTTTCTTTGCGGAAGCGTTTTCGTCCACGTCCACATTCACATGACCTACGCCGTTGGCAAAACCACCGTCCAACTGTGCTACCAGATCCTGGATCATCTGCTCTTCCGTCATATTCTGATCAGCCATCTTTATACTCCTTTCTCTATGATTCACCCTCATCCGCCCTACGGGCACCTTCCCCCTAAAAGGGGGAAGGCAGGTTTCGTAGAATACTTCTTCCGCTCCTTAAGGATTTCTCCTCAAGATTGGTTTATTTATTTCTTGTTCAGGTCTACTTCGATGTCGCCGGCGAATACCTGATCTTCCTTACCCAGGGCACCCGGAATGATGGTGAAGGTATTGGAGATACCATCCTGGCTGTCTTCGAACGGAAGCTTAGCTACGGAAGACAGGGAAGCTACTGCACCGTGAGTATCACGGCCGTGCAGCGGGTTAGCACCCGGAGCGAACGGCTGTCCCTTACGACGGCCATCCGGAGTGTTACCGGTTGCCTTACCATAGGTTACGTTAGAAGTAATGGTCAATACGGACATGGTCGGGAAACCATTTCTGTAGGTGTGGTGACGACGGATCATCATCATGAACTTGGAAACAAGGTCGTGAGCGATCTGGTCTACACGGTCATCATCATTACCGTACTTCGGGAACTCGCCTGTGGTCTCGAAATCTACAATGATGCCATCCTCATCGCGGATCGGCTTAACAGTAGCGTACTTGATTGCGGACAGGGAGTCTGCAACTACGGACAGACCAGCCATACCGGTTGCGAAGTAACGACGAACGTCTCTGTCGTGCAGAGCCATCTGAGCACGCTCGTAGCAGTACTTGTCGTGCATGTAGTGGATTACGTTCAGAGTATTTACATATACATCTGCCAGCCACTCCATCATATCTTCGAACATCGGCATGAACTTATCATACTCGATCACGTCGCCTTCGTACTTACGATACTTCGGTCCAACCTGCTTCTTGGATACTTCATCGATACCGCCGTTCAAAGCGTACAGCATACATTTAGCAAGGTTTGCACGAGCACCGAAGAACTGCATTTCCTTACCAACTCTCATGGAGGATACGCAGCAAGCGATCGCATAGTCATCACCGTGTGTTACACGCATCAGGTCGTCGTTCTCATACTGGATGGAAGAAGACTTGATGGACATCTTAGCGCAGAACTCTTTCCATGCTCTCGGCAGTCTTGTGGACCACAGAACGGTCAGGTTCGGCTCCGGTGAAGAACCAAGGTTGTTCAGTGTATTCAGGTAACGGAAGGAAGTCTTGGTTACCATATGACGTCCGTCAACACCTACACCACCCAGAGACTCGGTAACCCATACCGGGTCGCCTGCGAAGATCTGGTTGTATTCCGGTGTACGAGCGAACTTAACAAGACGCAGCTTCATGATGAAGTGGTCTACAAATTCCTGGATCTGCTCCTCGGTGAACTTACCGTTCTTCAGGTCACGCTCTGCGTAGCAGTCGATGAAAGTAGAGGTACGGCCTAAGGACATTGCTGCACCGTTCTGCTCCTTAACTGCGCACAGATAACCGAAGTATGTGAACTGGATAGCTTCCTGTACGTTGGAAGCCGGCTTGGAAATGTCGATACCGTAAGAAGCTGCCATTTCCTTCATCATCTTCAGAGCTACCATCTGCTCGGAAAGCTCTTCACGAAGACGGATAACATCATCGGTCATCACGCGGCCGGTAGAATCCTTCTGAGCCTGCTTGTCCTCGATCAGTCTGTCGATACCGTACAGTGCCACACGACGATAATCGCCGATGATACGTCCACGGCCGTAAGCATCCGGAAGACCTGTGATTACGTGAGAGGAACGGCAAGCACGCATCTCCGGTGTGTAAGCATCGAAGCAGCCTGCATTGTGTGTCTTTCTGTGTACGGAGAAGAACTCGCTGATCTCCGGATCTACGGTGTAACCGTTGTCTGCGCAAGCCTTCTCAGCCATACGGATACCACCGTATACCTGCATGGAACGCTTGAACGGCTTATCTGTCTGGAAACCTACGATGGTCTCTTTGCTCTTATCCAGGTAGCCCGGGCCATGAGATGTAATAGTAGATACAACCTTGGTATCCATATCCAATACACCGCCTGCCTCACGCTCCTGACGCGCCAGGTCCATTACCTGCGCCCACAGATCCTTTGTGTTCTGTGTCGGTCCTGCGAGGAAAGAACCATCACCATCATACGGTGTGTAGTTCTTCTGAATGAAATCACGAACATTGATTTCGCCTACCCACTTACCGCCGGTAAAGCCTTCCCATTCTGGTCTAAACTCTGCACTCATTGCATTGCCTCCTATAAAATGATATTATTTAACGGCCACTGTGGTCGCTAACTGTTTACCCAGGGGCGTAGTCCAGCACGCCCGCAAGCTCGTTCTATTATAAGCCGTTTTACCGGTAATAGTCAACCGCAAGAACAGCTTTTTACAGTAAAATCTTGCACAAATTTACCCCGAAATATGCGTAATTACTTTATGTCTACCGCTTGCCCTTTATGGGACCGGCGGGTGATTCGGGTTTTTGTGACTCTGATGTTATGGTATTCCTGCGGGGTGGTTTTGTCCGTAACAGATGTTACAATTTGAAGGAAACAATAAAAAAACCCCTCATCCGGCGCTTCGCGCCACCTTCCCCCCGCAAGCGGGGGGAAGGCTTGGAAAGGAGCACACCTCCCTCAGGGGGAGGATCGAAAGTTGTCAAATACTACCAGCCCTCCTGCGTGTAAAACCACGATACTTGCCACGGGTGAGGTGTTCTGTCAGGCAGTCCTGTACATCAATCACTTTTCACCTCAAACGGAGAGCATAGATGTATTCATCAGTTCAAAAATCTCTGTACCTTACCGCGCAGTTCGTCCCGTCCGATGTTCTTCAGCAGATAATCCGCAGGGCTCAGGGACAGGATGCGCATAATGCTTTCGCGGTCGTTTTTGCCCGTCAGGATCATGACCGGTGTTTCCTTTGTATCCGCGCCGCTCCGGAGTTTTTCCAGGATCTGCGGTCCCGGCATCACCGGTAACTCGTAGTCCAGCAGGATCAGATCCGCTTTGTTTTCTTTCAACCAGTCCAGCGCCTGTCCGCCGCTGATGGTCATCGTTACTTTGAAGTCATCCTTCAGCCACTCGTGTACCATCTTCATATATACCGGATCGTCATCGATGATCAGTATATTCTTTTTCCGTACGCCTATAGACATTAAGACCGCCCCCTTTCTCCCAGAATCCCGAAGGGTCTTGCCGTGCCGATATGTATATACATTATAGCACATCCATCTCTTAATGTCTATTCATCTTGTGAAATCCGTCCTATCCTCTTTCCTGCAGTTCTTTCAGCAGGTCGTAGGTGTGACGGTAGTCACTGCGGCGCGTGTTGCTTAAGATATGCTTGATATCCTCGCGCACCTGATAGATGGAGAAGAGGGATGCCACCGCCGGGGAATAGCGCGTCGGGGCATATTCCTGGATCTCCGCAAAGATCTCTTCAAACTTCTTTCCGCGGCTGTAACTGCGGCCCACAGTATCGGTCGCCGCATCCAGGCAGTCCGCCACGGTAACGATATCGATGATGGTCTTTTCCGGATAATGGGCCACATCGTAGCCTTCCGGATAGCCCTTTCCGCCGTCGTACCAGCGGTGATGGCCCATAGCGACCAGTGCATAACCCCTGGTGGATTCGTGGCGTTTCAGCATCTCCGCTCCCAGGACCGTATGCTGCTTGAGCAATTCAAATTCCGCATCCAGCAGTCCGCGTCCGTAAATGGAGATCGTATCGATCAGCGGCAGTTTGCCGAAATCGTGACAGCAGGCGGCGTGATAGCAGAAGTCCACGATCTTTTTGCGGTGCATCTTTACTTCTTCCGAGCTGTTGCAGCCTTCCATACCGATGAACAGTCCCGGATGCCTGCTGATCATATGCTCGCACAGACAGCGCGCCAGGTTGCCCACCATCATGCTGTGCACATAGGTCGGCGGATGCAAAAGTGCCATACAGCGCAGACCCATATCCTGAAAACTCATCGCCTGCGGTACTTCGATGTAGTCCATCATAAAACCGGAGAAATATTCCATCACCAGCGAATATACGCCATCTCCGGGCAGATGATACATATAATTGAGCATCTGGTCGTACAGCCAGCTCAGCTGGTGTCCGTCTTCGTCCGTCAGCTCACAGTCCTTGTAGGTCAGCAGGATCTCGTACGGGAGCAGCACATTCCGGAAGACCGCCAGCATATCGTATCCGTAATCGTGATATTTGATATACAGTTCCCGCAGGATCTTGCGGTATTCGAGGCGGTCGATCTGTCCGCTGAAATACCGGTTGCGCGCAATGATCATCTCCACGCGCTCGATGGGCAGGATCTTTCCGTTCTTCCTCGGATTTTCCTCCCACAATGCCTTTAACCGATCCGCATAGCCGCAGATCTCGGCACACTGCTTTCGGTCAAATCCGCGCAGATTGCCGCATTCCGTCGACTGTCCGATGTATTCCAGACAGCGCAGTTTGTGATAATTCCAGTCGTACTCCGATGCATTCACCGTATAGAACGCATCCTCCGACAGTTCCAGCGCCTCCTTCAGACAACGCAGAAATTCCGCATTGGCCTCCGGATCCGGTCTGGTATCTTCGTACAGGGCGGTGGCATAACGCACATTGATCAGCACGGACGCCCGCTCCTGTGCGCCCAGCTGCACGAACAGTTTGCGATCCAGATACCCCTGCAGTACTTTCAGGATCTCCAGTCCTTCCTCGCGGTAGGATTCGGTGATCTCGGAAACGCAGCGCAGTCGTTTGCTGCGGTTCAACTGGGTATAGCAGGACATGATGTGGCGGTCGCCCTGCCGGATGATGCCCTCATTCTCCCCTTTTTCGACCGCATCCCGGTACAGCTTGCGCGAAACCATATACAAAAGGCTCATATCCAGGTCGATCTGCTCGTCCGTATTCATCAGCTGGTCGTAGAACGATTCCAGCGCTTCCACTTCATCTTTGGTCAGACGGCGGTCCGAGCGCAGGATCGGATACAGCGTCTTTTCCAGCATCTGCCGGTTTTCCACCGCCAGCGCACCGATCTCGCTGAAATGCTGTTTCAGCAGGATGCCGTATTCCGCCGCATCATCCAGTTCGGAAATATTGGGTACCGACAGTTTCCGTACGCGCGCGATGCTCAGCACCAGTTCTTTCAGGCGTGTATTGAAACTCTGGATCACATTGGTCTGCATCCGGCGCAGCAGCAGGAAGGTGTTGCGATAATTATCCTCTCTGCCCTTTTTCAAAAGAAACTCAATGTCCGTCATCACTTCCGGTCGATCCAAGAGCGATACGATGACCGGCGAGTACCGTTTGCCGCTGGCTTTGCGCAGTTCCGTTAAGATACCGTTGATGCTCTTGCCGCTCTTGTAACTGCGTCCCACGCGGTCGGTCGCCGCATCCAGCGCATCCGCCACCATCACGATATGGATCAGCGTCCGGTCCGGGCTGGCATCCACATCAAAATCCAGCGGGTATCCCTTGGTGCCGTTGTACCAGCGGTGATGCCCCATGGCGATATCCACAAACTGCTTGGTCGAATCGTACCGTGAGAGCAACTCCGCTCCCATTTCCGGATGCTTCCAGATGATGTGATACTCGGTGTCCATCAGGCGTCTGCCGTAGACAAAGATCGTATCGATCATACACAGCTTGCCGAAATCGTGGCACAGTGCACCGTGATACATCCTGCTTAAGATTTGCTCGCGGTTCTGCAGCACTTCCTCCACGGTCTTGCAGCCCAGCACACCGATCAGTTCCTCCGGTGCCTGCCGCAGCAGATGCTCGCACAGACAGCGCGAGATCACCGCCACCTGCAGCGCATGCACATAGGTGGGCGGATGCAGCGCCGCCATACAGCTTAGGCCCATCCGTTCAAAAGTTTCTTCCCCGGGGATCGCGATATAGCGCTCCAGGAAGGAAGACAGATATTCCATCATAAAGGAAAAGGCGTCCCGGTTGTCCGAATGCAGGATGTAGTTGGTGATCTGCCGGTAGAATCCCCGCAGTACCTCCTGTTTTTCCTCGTCCACATCCTTCGGATCCAGCGTTGCCAGATATTCCGTCGGGATAAAGATATTGGCCAGTACCGAATACATATCGTACTTTGCATTGGCGTACTGGGTATACAAAGAAAGCAGGCCGCTGCGATAGGCATTGACCTTAATGCGGCCGCCGTAATATTCGTTGCGGATCGTGATCAGTTCCAGATGTACGCGGGGCAGGATGTCTTCCGACCGCAGTTCATCCTCGTACCACAGTTTGTTCAGCGTGTCCGTGCATTCCATCACCGCAACACACTGTTCTTTGGTGAGCTGCCACTGGTTGCCGTTTTCGGTCAGCTGCCCCATATGCTCCAGGGTACGCAGCCGGTGATAGGTCCAGTCATAGCCCGGTGCGTTTTCGACAAAGAACGGATCCTCTGCCAGCGCCAGGGATCGTTTCAGCGCACGGATACGCTCGTCGTTGCTGCGCTCATCCGTGGTATAGAAAGTATCGTAAAGCGCCACATAGAAACGGGAATGCACCAGCACTGCCTGCTTTGCTTCCGCGCTCTTTAACCGCAGGAACTTTGCCGGCTCCAGATACTGCAGGATCAGCTCGGCCGCCTTCATTCCTTCTTTGCGATAAAAACCGCACAGTTCATCCGTCACGCGGATGCGGTTCGTCCGGTCCATATTGTTGTAGCAGGCGTTGATGTGGATACCGCTCTGCAACGCAATGGCATCATCGTCCTTCTTTGCCACCGCATCTTTGAGCAAACGATCCGAGATAAAAAACAATAACGAAAGGTCCAGTTCTTCTTCCGGCCAGGGATTGAGCAGGAAGGAACAGAATTCGCGCAGCACCGTCACCGTCTCATCCGGCAGGAGCTTTTTGGAAGTCAGGATCGGTCCCAGCATGGTGTTCATCATATCGCGGTTCTGCCGCGCAATGGTGCCGATCTCCTTAAACTGCTGTCGCAGCAGCCGGCTGTATCCGTCCCCGGTACCTACCCCGCCGATCTTGGGCGACGATAAAATACGGGTCTTGATGATCCGGTGTACAAAATCGTCCAGTTCCTGTTTTAATGCTTCGGTCTCTTCCGTCATAGAGTTTCCCCCGATGATATCAATGTTTTTATTTTACATAAAATAAGCGGGAGTTTCAAGGTGAACAAACGGGAATTTCTGTTTGAATCTGATCCCGATGTAGATTATAATGGATGCTATGGAGCACATAAACCAATCGATCGAAAAACTGGAAAATTACATCAGCAATACGGCCCGGATCCGTTCCCTGTCGTCCCCGAGCATTCAGGACATCGACAACGCCGCGGATTACGGTACGCTGCTGCAGGATAATTTCATCACCATCGGACAGCTGGGCCGGGAAAACCGCAATATTCTCGCCGAGCATCTGTTTCCGTACCTCGAAGACAGTACCCGTGTGAGCGATTCCGAGCTGAAGGATCTGGGGGCTTTCGGCGATTCTCTGCTGGATGCCTACAACCTGGACAATCTGGATCCCGCCATCCATGCGGAGATTTCGGATCATCTGCTGCATAAGGCCGAGCAGAGCGGTTCCGTAAAACTCTACATCCAGCAGCTGGATCGTGAGATCGCCGCCTGCTACACGATGGAAAATATCACCCTGCGCCTGCGTTCTTTTCCGGATATCGCGAACAAATACCGCAAGCGCGGATTTGCCGCCGGAAAGGCATTATTAAAGTATCTGGACAAAGATGCCTTCTTTGCCCTGCCGGATAACGAATGCCGCGAGATCGTACTGACCAACGCGCGGTATATGTGGACCCTGTACGAAGGGGATGTGCTCACGGAAGAAGAATGCCGTGAAAACCTGGCGCAGCTGGAAAAGGCCCTGGCTCTGGCGGAGGACGAAGACTACCGCAAGAAGATGCCCTGGTATGACTGGCGCCACCATACGATCCGTACCCTGCAGTACATCCTGATCATGCCGGAGTACAACAATGCGAGACGCCTTCCGCAGGATGTGCTGAACCGCATCTGTACCCATGCCGTCAAGATGAATATGATCTGGCATGAGGATCCGGAATATTATCGCGAGCTGATCCACGAAAACGAGATGCTGGTACTGGTGCAGCGGGCCAGATATCTGAGCGGAAAATTCTCCGTTGAGACCTACCGTCACCACCTGATGCAGCTCTATGCCAGACGCGACCGAAACAACTACGAACTGGGCGGTATGACCTTAAACCTGATGCTGCCCACCGAATATATCCTCACACTGGACCGGGAGCATCTGACCGAAGAAGAAAAATATCAGATCAACCGTTTCTACCACGACGCATTAAACTATGCCTTCCATATGTCCGGACGGGATTCCCTCAGTTTTATGCTGGAATTCCTCTCCAAACTGCTGGACTGCTTTATCGAGATCCCGGGCGGTATGGATTTCGGCGAGATGTGTCTGGACTGCCTGGGCGCCCTGCATCCGCCGACCTATGTACACAGCATTATGGTCGGACAGATCGCGCGCTGCCTGTGCCGTCATCTGCTGCAGAAACGCCCGGAACTGTTCAAGGACCTGCCGATGGCGGGCGATCCGGACGCGATCCTGAGCTTCACCTATCGCGCTGCCGTTTGTCACGATTTCGGCAAGCTGCCGATCACCGATACGATCATGGTCTACGGGCGTAAGCTGCTGGACAGCGAGTTTTCCCTGTTGAAGACACACCCCGTCACCGCAGCGGCGCTGATGCGCAGACACGAGTCCACCAAAGCCTATGCCAATATCGCCTTGGGGCATCACCGCTGGTATGACGATTCCGCCGGTTATCCCGACAATCTGTGCACCGCGGAACTGCCGGAAAAAGTGATCATCGATCTGGTCTGCTGTGCCGACTGTCTCGATGCCGCAACCGATTCCGTCGGCCGTTCCTACAACCGCGGAAAGACGATGGACGATTTTATTATGGAACTCAAAGAAGGCGCCGGCACACGCTACGCACCTTATCTGCCGGAGCTGTTTGACGATACCACCCTGCGCCGCGATCTGCGCTTTTTACTGCAGCAGGGCCGCCGCAGCAGTTATTCCAAGGTGTACCGTCAGTTAAAGGATCTGACCGACCAGAGCCAGCTCTACGGCGAAGATCCGATGTAAAACCAAAGGAAAACATGAAAAAAACACCTGCCCGATCCTCCGACCGGACAGGTGTTTTGTATTGCCTTGCTTACTGAACGCTTGTGTACATAAAGTACTTGTAGCCCAGCGGGTTCGAGAAGAAGCCCTGAACGGAATCATCCAGCATATACATATCCGTGTAGAAGTACAGCGGAGTGATGCAGCCGGTATCCATCAGCATATCCTCTGCCACATGCATCAGCTTGTAGCGGGTCTCGTTGTCGGTGGTCGACTTGATGGTATCGATCAGCACATCGTAGGTCTCTGCCCAGGTGCCCAGATCCACTTTGATGTCTACGCCGCAGGAAGTCAGATCCATGGTGTAGCTCTTTTCGTTCTTGTGTGCGCCCTTGCCGAACTGTACATCGTTGTTACCGGAGTTGGTGGTCCACATATCCAGGAAGCAGATCGGATCGTTGTAGTCTGCCAGCCAGCCGTTACGGGCGATGGAGTAATCGCCGTTCTTACGGGTGTTCAGGAAGGTTGCCCACTCCTGGTTCTCCAGGTTCATGGTGATGCCGACACCGGCCAGTGCATTCTGCAGATATTCGCCGATCGCCTTGTGACCTTCGCTGGTGTTGTACAGATAGGTCAGGGTCGGGAAATCCGTAAACTTCTGGGTTGCTTCATCCCAGGTATAATATTTCTTCAGGATGGATACTGCCTGATTGAAGTTTTCCGTGTATGCCTCTGCGGACACATCATAGTATCCGTCATAGCTGTTGGTGCCTGCGTTCTTGTAGAACTGGCTGCCGTCCGCATCGGTCAGACCCATTGCCACGAAGGAAGATGCCGGAAGCTGTCCGCCCTGTGCAATATCGTTTACGATGTAGTTACGGTCAAAGAGCAATGCAACGGCGCGGCGAACCTCGGCTTTTGCATACTCTTCATCCGCAAATTCGGAACCTGCCGGCATGATATCCTCGTTGATGTTCCAGCATACATAGTAGGTTCCCAGCTGACCGGTGATCACGAATTCGGTGGGATATTCGGTCTTGATCGTTGCGATCTCGTTGGTCGGGATCTCATCGATGAACTGCCAGTCGCCGTTCTTGAAGTTGGTCAGCATATTGTTCTGATCGTCGGACAGATAGCAATTGATGGTGCCCATGGTAACACTGTCAGCATCATAATAGTTCTCGTTCTTGGTCAGTGTTACAACACTGTTGTGCTCCCAGGCGCTGATCTTGTACGGTCCGTTGCATACATAGGTGGACGGATCGGTCGCCCATGCTTCGTTTGCTACCACATCTTCACGTACCGGGAAATAGGTCGGGAATGCCAGCAGCTCATTCCAGTAAGAAACCGGATTGTAAAGTGTTACCACGATGGTCTTTTCATCCGGTGCCTGTACATTCAGTTTTGCATCCGGGTTGATCGGATTGCCTTCGTCATCCACATCGGCAACCTCGTCATATCCGTCTACTACCTCAAACATATAACCGTAGTCTGCCGCCAGCTCTGCGGATGCCGCACGGTTCCATGCATAGATGAAATCCCCTGCCGTCACATCCTGGCCGTCCGACCACTTCAGACCGTCACGCAGTGTGTAGGTGTAGGTGATGGTACCGTCTGCGTTTTCCACACCTTCCGGAAGCTCTGTAGCCGCATCCGGAACGATCTGCAATACGCCGTTTGCATCCTGCTCCCACTTTGCCAGACCTGCATAGAGGTGTACCAGGAAGGTCGCACCATCCACCGCACTGTTTAATGCCGGATCCAGTGTGTCCGGTTCGGAACCGAAGCATACATTGATCGCCGTGTCCGTTCCCGCACCGCCTCCGGTCGTTCCCGCAGTTCCTGTTCCTCCGGCAGGATTTGCGCCGGAATTGTCGCAGCCTGCCAGTGCACTTACGCTCATTACGCCGCAAAGTGCCATTGCCAATACTTTCTTCTTCATAATTTTTCCTCCTTTACAAAATTTCTTTTATATCATAGCAGACATCTGCCCTGATACCTTAATCGATCTCGCCGCTGCGATGGCAGGCAACGAAATGTCCTCCCCCCAGATCTTTCAGCTCCGGCATACTCTCCGCACATTTCTCCGTCGTATGCGGACAGCGGGTACGGAAGGGACAGCCGGACGGCGCATTTAACGGGCTGGGGATATCCCCCGACAAAACGATGCGCTTGTTCTCCCTGGCCACCTTGGGGTCGGGTACCGGTACTGCCGAGATCAGGGATCTGGAATAGGGATGCAGCGGATGGTTGTAGATCTCATCGGCCTCCGCCATCTCCACCATATGCCCCAGATACATCACGGCGATGCGGTCACTGATGTGGCGTACCACCAGCAGGTCGTGGGCGATGAACAGATAGGTCAGCCCCAGCTTCTCCTGCAGTTCGTCAAACATATTGATCACCTGCGCCTGGATCGATACATCCAGCGCCGATACCGGCTCGTCGCAGACGATAAAGCCCGGATTGAGTGCCAGCGCTCTTGCGATGCCGATGCGCTGCCGCTGACCGCCGGAAAATTCGTGTGCATAGCGGGAGGCATGCTCGCTGTTGAGTCCGACATATCCCATCAGCTCCAGCACACGGTCTCTGCATTCCTGCGCATTCGCATACATCTTGTGAATGTCCAAGGGCTCCGCAATGATATCCGCCACCGTCATACGCGGGTTGAGCGAACTGTACGGATCCTGAAATACCATGGTGGCTTTTTTGCGAAACTCCGCCAGCGATCTTTTGTCTCCGATCTGTGCGCCGTCATACCATACCTCGCCGGCCGTCGGCTTGTACAGATGCAGGATGGTGCGGCCTACCGTGGTCTTGCCGCAGCCGGATTCGCCCACCAGACCAAGCGTCTCTCCTTTGTTGATCGTAAAGGAGACATCATCCACCGCCTTTAGGGGCTTGGTCGCAAACATCCCCACGTTGATGTCAAAATACTGTTTTAAATGCTTTACCTCTACGAGAGGCGTCTGCTGTTCTTTCGCTGCCATTTACGCCTCACCGCCTTTCTGCGCCTGCGCCACATTTATCCAGCAGGCTGCCGCATGGTCTTTGTTGATCTGCATCCGTTCGCATTTTTCCCGCAGGCAGATGCGCATCGCCGCATCACAGCGCGGCGCAAATGCACAGCCCTTCGGCATATTCAGCAGGTCGATGGGCGTACCGGTGATCGGCTGCAGTTTTTCGCCGTTATCCTCCACCGCCGGGATCGAGCGCAGCAAACCTTTGGTGTATTCGTGGCAGGGATGATAAAAGATCTCATCCGCCGTTCCCTGTTCGCAGATGCTGCCGGCATACATTACGATCACTTCGTCGCACATCTGCGCCACAACGCCCAGATCGTGGGTGATCATAATGATCGCCATGCCCAGTTCTTTCTGCAGGGATTTCATCAGTTCCAGGATCTGCGCCTGTATGGTAACATCCAGCGCCGTCGTCGGTTCGTCCGCGATCAGGATGTCCGGCTCGCAGGCCAGCGCCATGGCGATCATCACGCGCTGACGCATACCGCCGGAAAACTCATAGGGGTACTGCTTCATACGCTTTTCCGGTTCGTTCACATTGACCAGTCGCAGCATCTCGATGGCCCGCTCCCTGGCCTGTTCCTTATTGCGGTCGGTGTGCAGCAGGATGGCTTCCATCAGCTGTTTTCCGATAGTATAGGTCGGATTGAGCGAAGTCATGGGATCCTGGAAGATGATGGAGATCTTGTTGCCGCGGATCGTCTTCATCACTTTTTCCCCGGCATCCACCAGTTCCTGCCCCCGGAATCGGATGGAGCCGGATACGATCTTGCCGGCGCCTGCCAGGATCTGCATGATCGAATAGGCCGTTACGGACTTGCCCGATCCGGACTCGCCCACGATGCCCAGCACCTTGCCTTCCTCCAGTTGAAACGAAACGCCGTTGACCGCCTTCACTTCGCCGGCATCGGTAAAGAAGGAGGTATGCAGGTCTTTTACTTCCAATAAGCTCATATCATTTCTCTCCTTCTCAAGTATTCAGCTTCGGATCAAACGCATCGCGCAGACCGTCTCCGAACAGGTTCAGCGAAAGCACGATCAGCGAGATCACGATCGCCGGGATCACCATACGGTACGGATAGGTCGTAATGCCGTTCAAAGCATCCGATGCAAGGGATCCCAGAGACGGCATCGGCGCATTCACGCCCAGACCGATAAAGGACAGGTAACTCTCCGTAAAGATCGCGCTCGGGATCTGCAAAGCTACGGAAATAAATACCACGCTCATACAGTTCGGCAGCAGGTGCTTACGGATGATCCAGCCGCCCGGCGCACCGGCTGCCCTGGCCGCCAGAACATATTCCTGCTCCCTGAGCGAGAGGATCTGTCCGCGGATCAGACGCGCCATGGATACCCAATAGAGGATACCGAATACGATAAACAAACTGATGATATTGGAGCCGATAGACTCCAGAACCGTTCCTTCGATCACGGATCCCAGCGTCATCTTGAGCACCGATGCCAGCAGGATCACCATCAGCATATCCGGCAGGGAATAGATGATATCCACGATACGCATGATGATCAGATCCACCTTGCCGCCGCAATAACCGGAGACCGCACCGACAGTCATACCGATGATCAGTACGATGATGCTGGCAAAGAAACCGACCGCCAGCGAAATGCGGGTGCCGTACACCACACGGATGAAATAATCACGCCCCGCGGAATCGGTACCGAACACATGCGGAAATACGCTCTCCCCCGCATCGATCATCGCCTGCTCCGTACGGCTGTAGGTAAACGGTTTTAAATTGTTGTAGGACGCATCCATCGGCTGGCCCGGAACATTGCCGAGCATATCGTCATAGGCATAGGGCCAGAAGATGGGCAGGACGATCGCCGCCAGGGTGATCAGTACGATCACGATAAAACTGACGAAGGCGACTTTGTTTTTGATCAGCCGCCTGACGCCGTCCTTAAAGAAAGTTGTGGAGGGGCGCATCTGCACCACATAGGCCTTTTCCTCCGCGGTTGCCGGGATCAGGTCTTCCACATCGATATGCATGGTCATTTTCTTTGTCGCTTCGTTTTTCATATCTTACTCCAATGTGATCCGCGGATCCACGATCTTGTACAGAATATCGCTGATCAGGTTCATAACAACGATCAAGGCGGCCAGGATAATGGTGGTGCCCATGATCATCGGATAGTCACGCCCGGTGATGCTGGAAATAAAGGCTCTGCCGATGCCCGGTACCGCAAAGATCTGCTCCACCACCAGGGAGCCGGTCACGATATAGGCCAGCATCGGTCCGAAATAAGTGATGACCGGTAGGAGGGAATTTTTCAGTGCGTGTCCGAAAATGATCCTGATATACGGCACACCCTTGGCTTTTGCCGTACGGATGTAATCCTGTCCCAGCACATCCAACATGGAAGATCTGGTCAGTCGGGTGATATGTGCCATCGGAGATAGGGATAAGGTAATGATCGGCAGGATCAGACCGCCCGCCGCTGCGCCGTTTGCCGGCAGTACATGGAGCTTGACCGCAAAGATGATGAGCAGCAGCGATCCCATAATAAAGGAAGGCATGGACACAAATGCGGTCGTCATCACCATCACGATGCGGTCCAGAATGGTATTGCGCCGCAGCGCCGCGATCGATCCCAAAACCACGCCGCAGGCCAGCGCGATCACGGCAGCGATCAGGCCCAGCTTGACGGAGGTCTTCATTCCGTCGCCGATGATCCCTACCACCGTACGCCCACGCTGTTTTAAGGACGGGCCGAAATCAAACTTTGTCACGATGTCCTTCAGATAGGTCACATACTGCACGCCCAGCGGCTTGTCCAAACCGTACTTGGCCTCCAGCGCTTTCTGTGCAGCTTCCGAGATCGCCTTTTCTCCCATGAACGGTCCGCCCGGAACCGCGTGCATAACAAAAAAGGTTACGGTGATCACCACCCAAACCGTTATCACTGCCAGAATGATTCTTTTGATAATGTAGGAAATGGTCTTTGCATTCATACAGTTACCCCGTGTTTTCTTCTGCAAATCCCCTGAAACTTATTAAGATAGAATTATATTTAATTCAGCAAAAAATGTCAACAAATAAAGGACTTTTCGCTTTTATTTCGGAATATTTTGTAGTATAATTCTTATTATATACACAATATCGATTTTCTTCATAAACAAAGGAGTTCATTCCTATGACTGACTATAAATTACTCGAAAATCAAATCCGCGAACTTGCAAAGAATGACCAATCCTGGCTGCCTCTTTTTGCGAATGCATCCGCTATGCTGATGGATGCGATCCCGGGCATCAACTGGGTTGGTTTTTATATCCGTGACGCCAAAGGTC
Source organism: uncultured Lachnospiraceae bacterium (assembly GCA_946403625.1). Classification (GTDB taxonomy): domain Bacteria; phylum Bacillota; class Clostridia; order Lachnospirales; family Lachnospiraceae; genus NK4A136. The sequence continues at coordinate 663 of CAMJAP010000044.1, read as the reverse complement.
TCTATCTGGGACCGTTCCAGGGCAAGCCCGCCTGCACCCGCCTCGAGATCGGCAAAGGGGTGTGTGGTACTGCCGTAGATAAAAATATGGTACTCTGCATCCCGAATGTCCACGAATTCAGCGGACACATCGCCTGTGATGCCGCTACCGATTCCGAGATCGTTATTCCGCTGCGCTATGCCGGCCGGATCGTTGCGGTATTGGATATCGACAGCCCGATCGTCAAGCGCTTCTCCATAACGGATCAGGAAGGTCTCAAATCCTTTGCGATCACACTGGAGCGCTGCGCCGATCTGTCCCCGATCAACGAGGCCCTTCCGAAAGAAGCCAAGAGCGGTGCCAAAGAACCGGGTATGCCGTTTGAACTGTGGCTCTTTGCCGTCAAGCGCCTGGCCCAGACCTACGAGATGGTCGAGCCCATCTTTTCGCAGCTGTCCGAAATGGAAAAACAGACACTGCGCAAGGAATACGAACAGAGTTATTGAGATTGGGATGCTCGTGACAGCATAACCACCGTCTCCACATGGAACGAATTCGGAAACATATCGCAAGCGCGGACGGTTTGCAATTCATAGCCCTGCTCGCGCAGATATTTTACATCCCGGGCAAGGGTCGCCGGATCGCAGCTTACATAGACGATGCGCTGCGGCTGCATCTGTACCA
>CAMJAP010000043.1 GCA_946403625.1 uncultured Lachnospiraceae bacterium | reverse complement strand
GTGACGCTGGCAAACTGCTCCCTGCAGGAAGAGGCACAGATCAGCTGTGATATTTTCGGCTTTGCGGCAAAAAGCGCATCGGCGCGGATCCTGACGCAGGAAGTACACGCTTGCAATGATTTCCAAAACGGTGATCGTGTGAAGATCGAGGCACATACGGCAGAGATCGCGGACGGCACGATGAAGGTAACACTTCCTCCCTGCTCGGTTGTGGAAGTCAGATTGCAGCAGTAATTATTGTTCGGAGCAAACCGAAGCCGGTTATAAAAGAATAAGATTTCAGAAACCAAAACCGCTTGCTGTGGTTATAACAGCAGGCGGTTTGCTTTTTCTAAGGACTGGCCGGGATATTGCTCGTGAAAATAGAGATTGCCGGCCAGGTGATCCGTGTAATAACGAAGTCCGAGTGTGAAGCGGATCTTTTGCAGAATCTGCGGGAGCAGAGCGATCTCTTCCTCAGTGAGCAGATGGGAGTCAATGTGCCGATAGCCCTGCAAAAAGGCTTCGATCACCGCTGATTCGGATAACGCGCCTTGGCAGCAGGAGCGGATGCAGTCGGCCATATCCTCCAGACGAGAACCCGGCATCAGGGTATCCAGATCGATCCAGGCGATCACGCGCCCTTCGGAAAAGAGCATATTTCCGACTTTGGCATCGCCGTGGATCACGGAGTTTCTGCGATATGAAAGCTGCAGGAACCCCTGGATCTTTTGAGTAATGGCTTTATCCGGTTCCGGGATCCTCCGGGAGTTCGAATGTTCCTGTTTCAGATATTCTTTGTAGTGATACTCCAGATCGTACAGATGCGGATAGACGGCCTGCGGTTTGGCAGGGAATGTTGACAGCAGGAGGTGCAGCCTGGCCAGACCTTCCCCGCAGGCGGTGATCTCTTCCAACGTCATATCTCCGGATTTTGCTTCGCCGGCGATATACGGATACATCCGCCAATGATCCCCGGCTTCATCTTCATATAAATACTCCCCGCTTCCGGTCTGCAGCCACTGCGGATATTGCCAATCGGCAGACGAATGTTCGCAGGCAACCGTATACAAACGGTAATTCTGTTCCAGCATCCGCAACTGCGCTGCAGTATATCTCGTATGCGACAACCGCTGGCACACAAACTTTCCTTGCGCTGTCTCTGCCAGAAAACTGTCATTGATATGTCCGCTGTCGATCGGAGTGCAGGAGCGCAGAGTCGGTATTTGAAAAATCCCGGTTATTTTTTGAAAATCGATTGTTATAGACATTTTGAATGATCCTATTAATCGTTTGCTATATTTCATATTGTATTTTCGCAATTATAATAACATAGATAGATCACGCTTGAAAGTTTTAACTCTTTAACCAATTACCGATTTCGTATCTCAGCTTCTTATCATTCCGCCGGGGATGGAGGGGCCGGGACAGATAAAGCAGTTTTCGAAGCCTTGCCGCAGCAGTTTGGGAAACCCGGCAGCCCCTACTCGCCCGCAGCATCTGTTCGAAGCGCAGCTCGTGCCCGTTCTTTTTTAGGCACGAGCAAGCAAGTTTGCAAGGGCGAGTCGGTTTGAGGGGGCTGCCGGGGGGCCCAAACTTTTTGCGGAGGCACAGCGAGAAAAATGTCTTTATCTGTCACGGCCCAATTACGGGGGCCCGTACATTTTCCGTTTTACATCATGCCCGATTTTTGCTATAATATTGCCTAATTGAATAGGGTTCGGTGATTCTTCTCAAATATTTATGCTTGCTTAAAAAATCCTACATTATGTGGGGGGAGATGGGAACGGATGAAAAAGTGGAAAACCTGGCAGATGGTTCTGTTCGTAGCAATGTGTGTGTGCATGAATGTCGGGGGAAAACTCCTGGCTGCGAGGCTGGAACTGCCGATCTGGGCAGATTCGTTTGGGACGGCGCTCTGTGCGTATGTTTTAGGACCGGTATGCGGTGCGCTTGTAGGGCTGACAAGCAATCTGGCATATAGTCAGGTGAATTATCTTTCCGCGGCATATTCCATCACCAGCATTGCGCTGGGTGTTATTGTGGGGATCGCCGCGCGCCGGAAATGGTTCGATCGATTCTATGGTTTTATGGTGGCCGCTTCTTTGGTCATGCTTACGGCATTGGTGGTGTCTGTGCCGGTAAATCTCTTGTTGAACAATGGTTATACGGGGAATAAGTGGGGCGATGGTGTTATCGGTTATCTTATGAATAAGGGATGGTCGCTGTTGCCTTGCAGCATTCTGGGACAGTTGGCCATTGAGTTTCCGGATAAGGTGCTTACCATCGCGGCAGTGTTTGTAACGATAAAGGTACGACGGATCCGCGGGAATAGCCGGAGCACTGTACAGCAGAGCAGTACGGCAGCAACGGCAATACTGCTGGCTGTGGCGCTGGGACTGATCGTGGCTGCACCGGTGAAGGCCGAAGACGGTCCGGGTACGGAGACGGTGGATTATAACGATTATGTCCAGAGTGTATACAGCAGCAATAACGGTTTGCCTTGCGGTGAAGCAAATGATATCGCGCAGACCAATGACGGAGTGCTTTGGATCGGTACCTATGCGGGACTGTATCGCTATAACGGCAGAGAATTCCGCTGGGTAGACGATTATGAGTCGGTAAAGAATGTAAACTGCCTGTATGTGGACGAAGAGGGGCGCCTGTGGATCGGAACGAACGATAACGGTCTGTCCATCGTGATCCGTGAGAAGGTGGTCAATGTGCTGGATGAATCCAGCGGGCTGCCGTCCGATTCCGTGCGCTGCGTTATCCGTGCGACAGACGGTTATTATTATGTGGGAACCACCGCCAGTCTGCAGGTGCTGGTGATGAATAACGGTCTGAAAGCGGTCAATACGCTGGAGGCGGTGAATTATGCCGACAGTATTACGGCGGACCGGCACGGCCATGTGGCAGCGGTTTGTTCGGATGGTGAGCTGGCTCTGCTGCAGGCCGGGGAATTGCAGGCAGCCACCCGCTTGCAGAACGGGGACGAGTCTTTTAACTGCTGTGCGTTTGCGCCGACCGGGGTGTTGATGGTAGGAACCTCCACCAATCATATCTATTGCTACGATGTCTCCAAGAATGATTTTAACCTGTTGACGGTGATGACATGCGAAGATGTGGATCACATCAACAATCTGAATTATATCAACGACGGAACATTGTTTATCTCGACCGACAGCGGTGTGTCCTATCTGGATCGCAGCGGTTACCATCGTGTCAACACCAATGAGTTTAACAATTCCATCGACAATATGCTCTATGACTATCAGGGCAATCTGTGGTTCACTTCTTCCCGACTGGGACTGTTGCGTATGGCCAAATCACCGTTTAAGGATGTCTACGGTGCGGTCGGTATGGATCGACGTGTGGTAAATGCCATCGTTTCATGGCAGGACTGCTACTATATCGGAACCGATAAGGGACTGGATGTGGTGGATAAGGATTGCCGGAATGAGGTGAAGAATTCACTGACCGCAGAACTGACGGGCAAGCGTATCCGCTGTATGTATGTGGACGAAAAGGATCATCTGTGGGTGTGCACCTACGGTAACGGTCTGATGGAAATTGCACCGAACGGTGATTCCTGGTCCTACAATGCGGAGAACGGAAGCTTCGGCAGCCGTGCCCGTATCGTGACGGGACTTTCGGACGGCACCATTCTGGCAGCAGGGGATACCGGGATCAGCTACATTCAGAATCACAGGATCACGCGGACGATCAAAAACGAGGACGAACTGATCAATTCCATGATCCTGACGATCGTAGAGCGGGCGGACGGAACCATTCTGGCCGGTACCGACGGAGATGGCATCGCGGTATTGAAAGATGGAAAGGTAACGGATCTGTACACTCGTGAAAACGGACTCAGCAGCGGTGTGATCCTGCGTATGGTGAAAGATCCGAAATCGGATGGCGTGTTTATTGTCACCAGTAACGGACTGTGCTATCTGGAGGAGGACGGCAGTATCCGTACACTCGACAAATTCCCGTATTTCAACAATTACGATATCTGGGTGAAGGATGAGGATACGCTTTTCGTTATGTCCAGTGCCGGCATCTATGTGGTGGAGCGGGATGAACTGGTGGCCGGCGGTGATATGGTATGGGAACTGCTGGATGCACGAAGAGGTCTCGGTACGTCACTGACGGCAAACTCGTGGAACTATTATAACGGAAACGGTGAGCTGTTCCTTCCCTGTGATACGGGTGTGTATATCATCGATGTGGAGAAATACAACAGCGATGTGCGTTCCTATCGTATGCAGCTGGCGTCCGTAAAACTGGACGGTGTACAGCAGCCCATCGCCAGAAAAGGCGCGATCACGATCGGAGAGGGCGTCCATCGTGTGGAACTGGATCCGGAGATCTTAAACTATACGATTCAGGAACCGAATGTGGGATATTATCTGGAAGGTTACGATACGCAGTGGACGATCGTACCGCAGAATAACCTGAACAACATTATTTATGCCAATTTGCCGGTGGGAGAATACACCTTCCATCTGGCAATCTTTGACAGCGCCGGCGGGCAGGTACTGGAAGAGCGTACGTTTGCGCTGGTCAAGGAAGGTGAGTTTTATGAGCGTGTGGGATTCCAGGTATATATGTTGCTGGTGCTTTCGGCAATCCTGATCTGGTTTACCTGGCTGGTAGTGCAGAGACAGCTGAACAAACAGCAGATCAAGTTGAATATGGCAAACGAGACGGTTATGGCGATCGCAAAGGCAGTCGATGCCAAGGATGTCCGTACACACCAGCATTCGGTGCGCGTGGCAGAGTATTCGGCACTGATCGCACAGGAGATGAACTGTTTCAAATGGTGGGGCAGGAAAAAGGAAATCTCCAATCTGCGTAAGGCAGCGCAATTGCACGATATCGGCAAGATCGGTGTTCACGATGCGGTTCTGAATAAGGTCGGTCGTTTGACGGATGAAGAATATAAGGATATGAAATCGCACGTGATCAAAGGTGCGGAGATCCTGAAGGATTTCACATTGGTGGATCATGTACAGGACGGTGCGCATTATCATCATGAACGTTATGACGGTAAGGGATATCCGGACGGATTGAAGGGCGAGGAGATCCCGCTTTATGCGCGTATCATTGCCGTGGCGGATGCTTTTGATGCAATGACTTCTAACCGTGTGTATCGTAATTTTATGGATACCGATTATGTAATGAACGAAATGGAGCGGGGACGCGGATCGCAGTTTGATCCGGAGGCTCTGGATGCTTTCCTGCGACTGGTGAAGAAAGGCATCGTAAATCTGGAAGAACTCTATGCACAGAAAAAGGCAGAGATCGAGAATGCAGAGCAAAATGAGGAAGTGAAGCGTCGCGTGGAGGAAGACAAAAAGATCCAGGAAGCGCAGATGAAAGAAAACAAGAAAGGAGCAGACGAATGAAACGGGTATATATCACAACGACACTGACATGTCTGGTGATCCTGGCAGCATTCATCGGCTGTTTCCGAATGCTGAATCTTTCCGGCGAAAGAGATCACTTAAAGATCGGTTTTGTCTATGATAACGATGAAAGCACACCGTATACCTACAACTTTTCTCTTGCAAAAGATGCGCTGGAAAAGAAATACGGAGAACGTGTGGAGATCTTTACCTGCAGCAATGTGTTGGATGATGAGATGGAAGAGCCGCTGCGGGATCTGGCCGGACAGGGATGCGATATCATCTTCTTTAACGGATACAGTGAACTGGTGAAGGAACTGGCACCGAATTTTCCGAATACGCAGTTTTGTCAGACTTCCTACATGGATATGTACGGGCAGACGGTTCCGGAAAATTATCACACCTTTAAAGGCGAAGCCTATCAGGGACGGTATGTGAGCGGTATTGCAGCCGGAATGAAGATGCAGCAGATGATTGCAGAAGGCCTGATCTCGGAGGATGAGGCGATCATCGGTTTTGTTGCGGCATTTCCCACTTCGGAAGTGATCTCGGGATATACGGCATTTCTGTTGGGGGCCCGATCCGTGGTACCGCAGACGGTGATGCAGGTGCGTTACACTCATACCTGGAGCAGTTATGCCGAAGAGAAAAGTGCGGCACAGCAGCTGATCGATAACGGCTGCGTGATCCTTTCGCAGCACACGGACACCATCGGACCGGCGATCGCATGTGAAGAAGCTTCCGAAAAGAAGGAAGTATGTTTTGTCGGATTCAATCAGAGTATGTCGGAAGTGGCGCCGGCCTCTTCTCTGGTAACTTCGAGGATCTGTTGGGAACCGTATGTGCTCGGGGCAGTGGATGCTCTTATGTCAAATAAAAAGATCGAAGATGTTGTTTCGGGAAATACTCATGGAACGGATGTTTCCGGCGGCTTTGCAAACGGCTGGGTAGAGATGGATGATCTGAATCTGCAGCTTGCGGCACCGGGAACACAGGACGCGATGGACAAAGCCATCGAGCGTTTTTCCGGTGGTGACGGCAGTTTTGTTTTTCGGGGAGAGTATACCGGCGTGAATCCGGAGGATCCTTCGGATACCGTGAACCTAAACAATGGTTATATCGAAAACCAAAACACTTCTTATCCGCTGTTTCGTTATGTCTTGTCCGATGTGATCACGGTTTTGGAGTGAGATTTTATACCGACGGTTGAATGACACAGAGGCGAGGATACGATAGTATAGGATCAGTTATCCGATATCGTAGTTGCATAAGTGTGCAGTAGAACAGAATAAAAAGTACGGCTCGAAGGGGCCTTCCGGAATTCGGGAGGTCTCTTTTGTTTTTGGAAAAATGCAATTTTCGGTGAAAATCACGGAAAAGAAAATGATATGTTAAAACTATAGTGTAACGAAAACGCGGTGTGTTTCAGAGGCAGCATGGAAAGGAAAAAAGCGATGGAACTGATTGAAAACTGCAGAATCGGATGCGGACTTACGGAAGAGAAAGGCGGGCGCAGGAGCCTGTCGGAGATCCTGCGATTGACCAAAGCCGGCCGTGCATGCACGGAGGGGTATGTGGCGAAAACGGTTACCAATTATCTGGCGCAGCAGGTCCGCACCATATACAGTCCGATACTCATCGATGCCGATGAGGTGATGGACGAGGTTGCACCGATCTTTGGAATCACGCGGGATATGACTGTTGCCGAGATGCTCTTGATGAAATTGGGCGCAGTGATGGATAAGGAGCAGCTGAGCTGGCTTTCCTTTTCGGCAGTCGGCGATCTGATGGCATTTAATGCCTATCGTCGTCGCCGGCCGAGACTAGAAAAGACGGAATCTTCCGACAGTAACAGCCAATCGTCCGGAAACCGGGACGACAGTGTATTCCGCCAAACGGTACTGCCGTTTCTGCGCCTTTCCGTCATCGATTACTTTCAGTATCTGGCCAATCTGCCGGAACCGGAAGAACAGTACGGCTGTGACTGCGTGCAGATGGATTTTCGGGAAGCGTACCGGGTCTGCTTTTTCTACGATGTGTATCTGTGGAAACAGAAGTACGGTAAAGATCCGACGATCTCGGAGGTGCTGATGCGGTGCTGGGAAACGCTGATCCTGAATGACAATTGCAGCCACAAACTGTATCCGGACAGCCGGGGATTCATACGGTGGGATCCGTCGGTGGCAGAGCCGATCCCGTTTCAGGTATCGGCGTCATGGCCTCCTACCGACCGGGAGATCCGGTATGCGATGAACTGGGTGAATCTGCTTTTGGTTTACGGACCGATGCGTGTGGTGGTGACCACGGAAAGTACCGGAATTGCACGACAGAGGATTGCCGATGTTTGTGAAAAGAGACAGGGAAGCCCGATGCCGCGAGGGTAGTGCGGTATCGGAAAACAGGAAAATCATACAAAAAAAGGAGGTAAGAAACCATGGGATTTCGAGGATTGGTAGCAATGCAGTTTAACAAGGAACGGAAGGGGACGGTGAAAGAGGAATTGCTTGCCTGTTGGTTTCATTATGTGGATCCGGAGGAGTTGATCCGCAGTGTACGCGAGAAAACGCAGGATGTGGCGATACAATACCTGACCAAACCCTGGAGTAAAAGAGATTGTATCCGGGCATTTGAAACAGATCAGTACGGGGTACCATGTTTTGAAGCGAAAGATGTATCGGAGGATGATATCAGTCAATTCTGTATGGACATCAGCGTATGTATCCGGGTGGATTGCAGGATGGAGGATTATTGCCAGCTGAAGCTGCGGGAAGACGGACAGCCGGATATGGATATCTGCGCATCGATCAGCGCATATAATTGCGATACCAGCCTGCCGTTTCCGGAACTGGATTACCGGGAAACAGATCGGATTTTCAATTACCGGTGGCTTCATACGGATCCGATGCAGTTACGGGAGGAATACCAGGCAGTCGAGCGGCGACTGGATCAGGTGACCGAAAAACTGGAACGCAAGGAGTGGGAGAACAAGTCGTTATCCCGGTGGAACAAGCGGCTGATCGATGCATTGCTGCAGACACCGAGCGGTGTAGAACAGCTGGTTAAAACGCAGGAAGAGATCGGTGTCGATGAGTTGGAAATGCGTCTGGCGGGCCGGCTGGCGTTGCAGAAAGCCGGTTTGAAAAACATCCGGGATCTCTGCGCATTGTCGCTGCCGGAATTGACGGAAGCGCTTCGAAGCATCGTGCCGGACCGGGCAGTGAACTATGCGCAACAGACGGAAATCGCATTGCGAAAGATGGGCCTGCATTTACGGACAGCGTAAGAAAGACAATAAAAAGATGTAAAAATTGTTGAAGCCCCTCGGGGCCGGGCATATAATCAGAATAAGGAGGATCAACCACATGAACACAACCGAGATCAGAGAAACCGCAACCAAAATCCTGCATCAGCTCTACGGAGAAGATGCGCAGTTTCATCCGGGACAGTACGAGGCCATTGAGGCGACACTGACCAACAAACGAACGCTGGTCGTACAGAAGACCGGATGGGGTAAGTCACTGGTGTATTTCATCTCTGCCAAAATGGTAAAGGGTATGACGATCGTGATCAGCCCGTTGCTGGTGTTGATGGACAACCAGAAAGAGTACGCGCAGGAACTGGGGCTTCGTTGTGAGACGCTCAACAGCAGTGTCAAGGACGCAAAGGATCGTCCGGCGCGCACGGAGATGCTGAACCGGATCAATCACGGCGAGTGCGATCTGTTGTTTACGACACCGGAAACACTCTACAGTCCGGATGTGCAGGCCAATCTGCCGAACTGGAACATCGGATTGTTTGTGGTAGACGAGTGCCACTGTATTTCGGACTGGGGACATGATTTCCGTCTTGAATACAGCCGGCTTAACCGCGTGATCCGTATGCTGCCGGAAAGCGTTCCGGTACTGGGAACCACGGCAACCGCCAATGACCGCGTGATCGAGGATCTGAAGGAGCAGTTTGGCGGAAATGTGTTTGTATCCCGCGGGCCGCTGACCAGAGAATCTCTGCACATCGAAGTGCTCAAGATGAATACCAAAGCGGAGCGCTATGCGTGGATCAAAAAGAATATCAACAAGCTGCCGGGCAGTGGGATCATTTACTGTCTGACCCAGAGAGACTGTCAGAATCTTGCGGATTTTCTGCAGGAGGAGGGAATCTCCGCCAAAGCCTATTATTCCGGAAGCGAATTGGAAAAGCCGGGCGATGACGGACTTACTCCCAATCAGAAAACGGAGAAACTGTTTGCCGAGAACAAGATCAAAGTGATCGTGGCAACCATTAAACTGGGAATGGGCTACGATAAACGGGACATCGGTTTTGTGATCCATTTCCAGAGACCGTCCTCCTTAGTGGCGTATTACCAGCAGATCGGCCGTGCCGGCAGAAAAGAAAACATGGATGCCTACTGCTATCTGATGACCGGGGAAGAGGATCGTACGATCCAGGAATATTTCATCAATAATGCCTTCCCGGTAGAAGCGGAAGAGCGTAAGGTGATCGATGCCATCGAGCAGAAAGGCGCTGACGGGGCAGGCAAGACGGAACTGATGCGTTGCTGCAATATGAACAACAAAGCATTGGAACGCTCGATCATGTTTCTGACCAATCAGGGCTACATCTATTACGAAAACAAGAGATACTATCGTTCCGCAAAGCAGTATCAGTTTATGGGAGCGGAGTATGACGCGGTCAAGGAGCAGAAGCGTGCGGAACTGGAGATGCTGGACCGCTTTACGGAAACCACGGAGTGCTACAGTGAGTTCGTGGCAAAATCCTTAAACGATGATTCGGCAACTGCCTGTCAAAAATGTTCGAACTGCAAAGGACACCAGATTCTGGAGGGGATCGAGGCACCGACGGCCGCAGAGATCGCAGTGATCCAGGAGCGCTTAAACCGCCTGTACATTGATATTTCTCCGAGAATGCGGTGGCCGGAGGCGGACCCGCGGTTTGATACCAATACGATCATTGCGGTTCCGAACGAAACCGGTGTGGCACTATGCAAGTACGGGGATGCCGGTTATGGCGAAATGGTGCGATACGATAAATACCACGCAGAAGCATTTCGTGATGCACTGGTAGAAAAGTCGGCAGAAGTGCTGCGGGAGCGGATCAGCAATGCAGGCTACACAACGATCACCAATATTCCGTCGGCGAGAAATACGAAAGTTGCCGATTTTGCACGCCGGCTGGCACAGCGTCTCGGATACGAGTATGCGGAACTGCTGGAAGTGTCCGGTGAGGGCGAACAGCAGAAAGCAATGCAGAACTCGGCGTATCAATGTGCAAATGCCAAGAGAAAACTGCGGCTGAAGGACGGTGTCACCATTCCGGAGAAAGTGATCCTGGTGGATGATATGGTCGACTCCAAATGGACATTGACGGTTGCCGGCCGTTTGCTTACAATGAACGGTAGTGAAAATGTATTTCCGTTCTGTTTAGCAGACAGCAGTCAAATGGATGGTGAAGGATGAAAAGTAAAGAATCAGAAATAATCGAGATACTGTGCGGCGTGTTTGCGGATCAGTACAATCCGCTGACCAGGGCGGAGTTTTGGAAACTCTACCATCAGTATGGGGATTCCGTGGAACAGATGGCGGAATCGGATCATGAGCGGATCGTCAAACTGATGGAACGCCGTGGTGCCATCGCTTTCGGCAGAGAGCAGATGGATCAGATGGGGATCCGTATTACCACTTTTGCGGATGAAGATTTTCCGCAGCGTTTGCTGGAGAAACTGGGTGACTTTTGCCCGCCGCTCCTGTACTGCTGCGGGGAGAGTGCCCTGCTGGCGCAAAAGTATGTCGGCTATGTCGGTTCCCGTAACATAGAAGGCCCGGATCTGATGTGGACGGAAGAACGGGTAAAAAAGAATGTTCACGATGGCTATGGCATTGTGACCGGAGGTGCAAAAGGGATCGACAGCGCGGCGATGAACTGCGCTCTGGAAACCGGAGGCAAGGTGATCCTGTTCCTGCCGGACAACATCAAGGAGAAGCTGCGGGAGCCGTTTATCCGGCAGCATATCTGGGACGGTGATCTGCTGGTCTACAGCCATGTATCTCCGCTGGCAGCCAAATCACGCAATACCTTTGTGGCAGCGGCGATGGAGCGGAACAAGTTTATTTATGCGTTCTCGACAGGAACTGCCGTGGTTCGCTCGGATCTGAAAAAGGGCGGTACCTGGTCCGGCGCGGTAGAGACGATGAAACACCGCTGGTCCCATGTATTCGTCTGGGATAACAAGAACTACCCGGGCAATCAGGAACTGATCCGTATGGGCGCCCGTGCCCTGGCAGATGACGGCAGTCTGGCGGATACCGGCAGCAAGGTGTCCCGGACCGTAACGGAACAAGCGGCAGAACCGGAGCATACCGAACAAAAACAAATGACGCTGTTTGATCTGATGAATCCGTCCGGCGAAGACAGCGGTAATTAAATCATAGCATTTTCGGAGTAAACAAAATCCCGCAGAGCGATCAAAAGCCTGCGGGATTTTTTGATCCGGGCATATCTTTCGGTGAAAATTACGGAATCGGAATGGCTGTGTTAGGATGAGTACATACAGGCAAGGCGGGTGGAAACCGCGGGGCAAATCTGTTATGATTAAGGCAGTCAGAAAAAGACACGGAGGTAGTCAAAATGAACAGAAGATCGAGTACGGATATGGATATCATACGCGAACGAAGAAGGATGCTGTCAGAGCGTCTGGAGGCGATCCGCAATGCAGCGCTCGGCGCGGAGAAAGAATATTTTTCGGAGATCTCGGATGACCGGGGACGCATCGTGGCAGGGAAACTGGATGGGATGATCGCGGAGATGCTGCAGGCGCTGGAGCAATACCTGGCATCGGAGCATCGGGAACTGTCCGATGAAACGATGCAGATGTATGAAGATTTTCTCTATTGTCTGCTGGCAGGGGCTTCTCCGATCACTACGAAGTATCTGAATCTGCGAGGGGTGAGCTGTTGCACACCGGATGAGGAAGATCCCATGGAAACGGCCAGTTGGGAGCCGCACTTCAATGCGCGTTATCAGGATCTGACCGAGACGATCGGCAAGGCTTTGGCTTGCGGCGATGTTAAGAGTCTTGTGCTGCAGGAACTGGGGGAGGACGATCCCGTATTGGGGCTGCGATGGGGCGCAAGCCAATATAACTCTTTTTTCCGTTTCTTAAGTCTGAGTGTTTTCTGGCTGACCGGTGAGCGGACCTATCTGCCGGATGACGCGGGGATCCGTGCACTTCCGGAAGATATCTGCGAAGAATGGAAGCAATGTTACTGGGAGCTGTTGCAGTCGGAATGTAATCCGGTGGATGTATGGCTGAAACGCACCAGTGCCGTGGATATTACGGAGCAGTTGCAGATCGGACCGCAGAGCGCTGCAAATACTTTAAAAGGTCTGGAAGAACGAATCCTGTGGAGCGGTGCGGCGGATGAGGAGAGCTACCTAAAACGGAGCGGCTTTTCGGACCGGGAGAGTTATATGGAATATCATACTGCGCGAATCGAGGGACAGGACAAGAAACTGTCGCGTGCGGAGGTGATCGCTCTGGCGGATCGTTGTATCAATGCGAGGGCAGAGAGCAAAGCGGATCAGGGGACGGTTTCCTTGGAAAAAAAGCTTCGGGACGAGTATACGGACGAGATGATCGAGCGCAGAAAGTTCAAAAGTTTTGAGGATATGGTCTATGCCAGAGCGCTGGAATGGCTGGGACGGCCGGAAGATGCGGCGGCCTTGCGCGGATGTAGTGTCGAGGATGCGGAATGGCTGGATATCGCAGCGGAAATTGAAGAACATGAGCCATCCGAGGAAGACGAAAAAGACTGGGAAGAGTTTTATGACGACTATGCAGATGATTTTGACGAGAACGATGCAGCAGATCATTTTGATGCGATGTTGGATGCGGAAGAGCGCGGTATTGCAGAGATGAAAGAGGCTTTGCAGGTTTGGAAGGAATGCATGCCGGAGAAGGTACAGAAGAAACTGGTGGAATCCTATAAACGCTTCCGTATGAGTTACAGTGCGCATATGAACGATCGGGCGCAGATGAAAGAAGATCTGGAATGGATGATGGAAGTGTATCTGTATGAGAAGGGGATTTCCGCAGCATCCACCAAGGAAGGTTACGGTTTTGTTCTGTACCAGCTGGATCGTACGCCGGCATTGGTAGAGCGGCAGATGAAGAAAGCGAGGACGCTTGCATGATCTTGGGAGATGGGATTGAGATTTCCAACAAGCAGGATCTGTACGGGTTTATCGCGCAGGAGCATGACCGGAAGTTTGCGGAAGGAAAAAGAACCGAAAGCATTCTCTATCGCTATCTTTGTGCCTACCATGAGAGAAACGGGAAAACAAGGGATTATGTCACCGAAGATGTGATCGATACCTTTCTCAAAAACCATGGCATCCGCCGCAACAAGCGGGAACAGAAGCGACTCAAAGCAGAGGCGGAAGGACGGGCGAAAAAGCGAAGCGACAAGCAGATCCAGGAGGAAGAGGCTGCGGCACGAAGGCGGGAAGAGGCCGAACGAAAAAGAGCGGAAGCAGAAGAAGAGAAGAAAAAGAAAAACATCGACGATATTGCGCTGATGAACGAACTGTTAAAGTCGATGGGGGGCGGAGCACAGGTAAAAACAGCGCAGTCGTCGGAAGCGGGAGAAACACTGCGGGATATCGAAACCGATACGGAGCGGGGAGTACGACTAACGGAAGCGCTCTACGAACTGCAGCTTACCTCCTGTTTCCTACCCCTGCGGGTCGACCCGGTATCCGGGAGCGGGGTTTATCTGCTCGGCGCGGATTATTTCAGCGAGAAAGTGCAGGAGCAGATCACGGGATTTCCGAATAACGGGGATGCGGCGTTTGCCTGTATCCTGTATCGTGATCTGTCGGATCTGTCGGACATTTATTGGCGGGCGAGAGATGTGAAAGAAAAGAACTTGCTGCCCGGGGAGCAGCCGGAGCTCAGTACGGTCTTTGAAACGCGTATCAAGGCGTACCCTTCCGTGGAACAGGCAATGAGAGCGTTTGAAAAAGCAGTTGCCGGGGGATTCTTTACGGATGTCTATGCCAATCATCATATCGATGTAAGTTGCGGCGGGCTAAAGGAGGCTCAGGGCGAGCGCTGGTATGCCGAAAATTATTCGTATTTTGAACTGCGCCAGCCGGAGAAGAAAGCAGCCGGGCAGACACCGGCAAAGCAATTATCGGCCAAGACGCGGGTCTTTCATACTACGACCGGAGAGGAGCGCAGGGTCAATGTAGCGGCCGCGAAGCAGAAGTTGAAAAAGAATATGTAACAGGAAAGATCCGGTATTGGCGCCGGATCTTTTTTGGATCCTGTTTCTATCCTGCGATGGACGGGGTGTCGCTGCCGGAAAAGCCGCCATACTTGTAAAAAGGAGCATTTCATAGTATAATAGACACGCGTATTCGTCAAAGGCGTGGTAAGTACATCGACTCACGGCCGAAAAGGAGTCCCGGTATGACAAACGGTATCTCGCAATCGGAAAAAGACCTACAGTTTATTGATAAAGCGGATCGACTGACCAAACAGGGGATCGAGTTTATTGCCTACTTTATCGGCCTGGTTTCCTGTCTTGCAGTACATATCCTTTACTTTGCTATGTTTGCCATCAACGGCATCAAAGTGATGATGTACTTCAACATATTCAGCGTGTTGTTTTACGCGGTTGCCATTATTCTGGTCAAGCTGGTCAAAGAAAAACTGAATCTTGTCTACTGGTCACTGGCGGAGATCATCGTTCATGCCTTTGTGGCTACCTGGTGTATCGGGCTGCGGGCAGATTTCATAATGTTTTTGCTGATGATCATACCGATCGCGTTCCTGATGCCCAACAAAAACAAGGCGATCCCGTTTGTGATCATGATCGTTTCCGTATTTTTGTACGGTTATGCGCATCTGAATTTTCAGGATCCCGGCAGAGTGCATTATAACGTTCAGAGCAGAACGATGGAACACTGGTTTTATGTGATCAATATCATTATCGGCGCGTTCGTGATGATCTATGTCACGGCAATCTACACCGCCCTGAATATCTATACGGAGAGTAAATTGCGCACGCAGCATGAACAGTTGCGCATTATGGCCTGTGTGGATCCGCTGACACACCTGAGCAATCGACGGGCAATCTGGGATGATCTGAAGCGTATCTACAGTGAAAGCCGGGAAAGCGGGAAAAATTATGTGATCGGCCTTGGAGATATCGATCATTTCAAGAAGGTAAACGATACCTACGGACACGATCGCGGGGATGAAGTGCTGACGGCGGTTGCGGAGATGATCAAGGAAAAGATACCCGAGGGCGGCTGTGTGGCCAGATGGGGCGGAGAGGAATTTCTCTTTGTGCTCCCGGCGGCAGGGGTGCAGGAAGGCAGCAACTGTGCGGAACAGATTCTTAAGACTTTGCGGGAATACCGCTTTTCGGATGGCGAGAAAGAGTTCTTTGTGACAATGACCTTCGGGATCTGCGAAGGCGCCAAAGATGAGAATCTGGAGCAGATCATCTCCCGGGCGGATCAGCGCCTGTACAAAGGGAAGAATAACGGCAGGGATCACGTGGAATACACGGACTGATCCCGGATGAGCATTTCGGTTGTGGTTAGTAAGAAGGAGGAGAAGGAATGTCCTATCACAAAACAATATTGGAGTATGCGGAAAAGAAGGTGCAGACCTGTATCGATCACGATACGATCTCGGACAAGCTTTTCGCAAAGTATGATGTCAAGCGCGGTCTGCGTGATCTGAACGGCAAGGGTGTCTTAACCGGCCTCACCAATATCTCAAAGATCGTTTCCATGAAAGAAGAGGGAGACAAGCGTATTCCCTGCGACGGCGAACTGTGGTATCGCGGTTATAACGTGCGCGACCTGGTCAAACTGATGTCAGGCAAGCGCTTTGGTTTTGAAAAGACGGCGTATCTGCTGTTGTTCGGCGAGCTGCCGGACGAAGATGAGGCGGCAGATTTTATCAAACATCTGGCAAAGAGCCGGTCGCTGCCGACCAACTTTACCCGTGATGTCATCATGAAGGCACCGGGCAAAGATATTATGAACAGTATGACCAGAAGTATCCTGACGCTGGCAAGCTATGATCCGGATGCGTTGTCTTCGAATCTGGCGGATAATCTGCGTCAGTGCATTATGCTGATCGCGACCTTCCCGATGCTGGCGGTGTACGGCTATCACGCATACAACCACTATGAGAACAATGCGAGTATGTACATACACCATCCGTTGCCGCGGAAATCCACGGCGGAGAATATTCTGCGCCTGCTGCGGCCGGACGGCAAATATACCGAGACGGAAGCCGATGTGCTGGATGTGGCCCTGATGCTGCATATGGAGCACGGCGGCGGTAACAACTCCTCGTTTACCACCCGTGTGGTAACCTCCTCGGGATCCGACACCTTTGCGACTATGGCGGCAGCCATGTCTTCCCTGAAGGGACCGCGACACGGCGGTGCCAACATCAAGGTAATGGATATGATGGAGGATGTGCGCGAACATATCCGCAATTACGAGGATGAGGACGAGATCCGGAAATACTTGACCAAGATGATCCGCGGCGAGGCCTTTGACGGCAAGGGGCTCATCTACGGTATGGGCCATGCCGTATACTCCATCTCCGATCCGAGAGAGCAGGTCTTCAAGAGTTATGTGGAAAAACTGGCGATGGAGAAGGGGCGTTGTGAGGAACTGACGCTGTATAACAACATCGAAAAGATCGCGCCGGAAGTGATCGCGGCAGAGCGCCATATCTATAAGGGGGTCAGCCCCAATGTGGATTTTTACAGCGGTTTTGTATATAACATGCTGGGCATCCCCGTGGAACTGTACACGCCGCTCTTTGCGATCGCGCGAATCGCCGGTTGGAGTGCGCACCGGATCGAGGAACTGGTGGGCAACAGCAAGATCATCCGTCCGGCTTATATGAGCATTATGAAAGAACGGAAATTGAAGGTATAAAAAATGGCAAACCGACTGGTGTGGTTATACCACGCGGTGAGATATACATTGCGAAAGAAACTGCCGTTTTTGGACAGGAACGAGTCGTATTGCAAGCGGCAGATGCTGCGCACGGAAGAAGGCAGCCGGGCGTTGGAAGAGGCGATCCTGGCCGGTAAGCCCTTTATGGCGGGGCGGATCGGGTTGTTTGAGATCGCCGTGATGCGGATGTATGAGTTTCAGATCCGCAAGAAATATCAACTGACCATGGACAATATCTATAACTGTGCCGGTTTTTTCCCGAACGATATTTCCTTGGGAGAACGTTTCCTTCGGGTGATGACGGACAGTATGCAGGTTACGGATATATACGCCTGCAACCGGCAGGTGATGGAGCCGTATTTCATCAACCGCTACCTGCCGAGGGCTTCGGTGGTGACGGAAAATCTGGAACTGTATGATGTATTTCGGCTTGAGAATCACTGGAGCAGGGCGCTGGCCGGAAAAAAAGTTCTGGTGGTCACCTCGTTTCCGGAGTCGGTAAAGCAGCAGTATGCGAAGCGGGAGCAGATCTATCCGGGCACGGATATCCTGCCGGAATTTGACCTGCAGGTCTACCAGTCGCTGATGACCATCGGGGATCTGAAGGATGAGCGATTCGATACCTGGTTTGACGCGCTGGAGTTTATGAAGAAAGAGATCCTTGAGAAGGATTTCGACATTGCGCTGTTGAGCTGCGGAGCCTATGGTTTTCCGCTGGCGGCCGAGATCAAAAAAGCCGGAAAGCAGGCAGTCTATGTGGGCGGTGTGTTGCAGATCCTGTTTGGCATTATGGGCAGGCGATGGGATGGCTCGCGATTCGGCGGGATCGAACATATGCCGGAGAAACTCAAACCCTATTACAGTGACGCCTGGACCTACCCGATCGAGGAACGACCCAAGCAGGCGGATCATGTGGAATACGGGCCGTATTGGAAGTAGAATTTGACAAATCTTACAAATAATATATCGTCAAAGCGGTTTTTTTATGTTATTATAGATAATAATGCTTTTGCGTGCTAAAAGGCATTGAAAATGACTGAATGTATGAGGAGGACAGCCCATGCTTGCAACACTGATCCCATTGTTTGACCATACGATGAGTGTATGCGCCTATTCCGTATTTGCGCAGAAAGAGAACTACTTACTGAATCCACGGATGCTCGGAATGGGGCGTTTTGACGGGGCTTCCAATGTGGTCGGTTTTGAGCTGATCGAGAATATGGGGCTGGATACGATCGCCGGGGATAAACTGGTATTCGTAGAGCTCAATAACATTTCCTTCTTTGCAGAGATCGCAGAGCAGTGCGATGCACCGCATGATCGTGTGGTTTTGGTGCTGGATCAGGAGATCCCGGCAGAGGATCGTTACATCGATCGTGTACAGGAACTGAAAGATCAGGGATATAAGTTTGCGATCCGGAAACTTTCCGTAAATCGTTTTGAAGAGTATCGTGAGATCCTGAAACGGATGGATTTCATTATGCTCAACCACAAGCGTATCGATATCGGCAAGGCGAAGGTGTATTTCTCCAAAGTATACCCGCAGATCAATCTGGTAGCCGTCAATGTGGATTCACAGGACGAATATGACCGCTTGAAAGAAGGCGGCGGATATGACCTGTACGAAGGCGAATTCTTCCGTATGCCGGTGAAGAAGGGCACCGAAGATATCGCACCTTTGAAGGTTAACTATCTGGAACTGCTGCGTGTGGTTAACGATATTGATTTTGACCTGACCGATGCGGCAGAAGTTATCGAGCGTGACCCGGCACTGGTACTGTCGATGCTGGAGATGGTAAACCGTATGACCGTCAATGCCGGCATCAAGGATGTAAAGCATGCCGCTGCAATGCTGGGACAGAGAGAGCTGAAGCGCTGGATCAACACCGCAGCTACCAAGGAGCTGTGCGTGGACCGTCCGAGCGAGATCATGCGTATGGCAATGATCCGTGCGCGTTTTGCAGAGAATCTGGCACCGGTATTCCATATGGCCAGCCAGTCTTCGGAGCTTTTCTTGATGGGTCTGTTCTCCGTATTGGATGTGATCATTGAAAAGCCGATGATGGTAGCGCTGGATATGGTACGCGTTTCCAAGGAGATCCGTTCGGCGCTGCTGGAGCGTAACGGCCCGTTCGCAGGACTGTACGACTTTATGCTGCACTATGAGACAGCATCCTGGCAGGAGGTATCCCGTCTGATGGTAGTCGGCGATATCGAGATCGATCCGGTCTACGAAGCGTATGTAGAAGCGCTGAAGTGGTTCCGCAATCTGTTTGCACCGGAAGAAGAATTGAAGAGATAAATAAAGATCATCGGATCCCCCGTGGTGAAAGCCACGGGGGATTTTTTGTGTTTCGGAAGATCACATCTCATCGTTTGATATCGTAGTTCATATCCATCAGGTTTTTGATAGTGTCCACATCGTCCGTGATATTGGCGTCGCCGCGTATGGTATGTTTGATCGCACTGCTGGCAACGGCAAAGTTGACCATATCCATCGGTTTGTAATCGTGCATCATTGCATAGATGAGACCGCTGGCAAAAGCATCACCGCCGCCGACACGATCGAGGATCGTGAAGGTGAAGAGTTTGCTTTCGAAGGTATGATCGTCATACCAGAGAAAGGCTTTTAAGCTGTTTTCGCTGCCGCTGTGTGCATAGCGTACGTGGCGGGCGATGCATTTGATATTCGGATATCGCTCCGCAAAAGCGCGATTGATCTCGTCCTGCTGTTCGTAGCTGGGCTGCAGCGGAATACCGTCTTTGACATCGCCTTTTGTGATATCAGTCTCATCCTTCCACAGATGATACGGCTCAATTCCCAGCAGTACATCCACATAGGGCAGGCACTGTGTGCAGAAATCGCGGGCTTCGTCCCAGGTCCAGAGTTTGGAGCGGAAGTTTCCGTCAAAGCTGACCGTCAGGCCCATTTCCTTTGCGGTCTTCATCGCACGCAGGGTGAGCTCGGCACAGTTGGGTCCCAGCGCCGGTGTGATGCCGCTCATATGCAGCCAGGTGAAACCGGAGAGGAGTTCCTTCATATCCACATTGGAAAAGTCGTATTCCGTGATCGCGCTGTGTTTGCGGTCATAGGTGACTTTGCTGGCACGGATTCCGAAGCCGGTTTCCAGATAATAGCTGCCCAGACGGTGCGTCGGGGTTTCTTCCGGCGTGCTCAGGATCATGGGAGAGCAGTGCACATCGTTGCTGCGCAGCATACGGATGGCGCTCTTGCCGATGGAATTGTTGGGCACAACGGAGAAGAAACTGCTGTCGACGCCCAGGTTGGCCAGAGCCAGTGCAATATTGGCTTCGCTGCCGCCGTAACTGGCCTCAAATACCGAAGCCATACGGATCTTTTCATAATTCGGCGGTGTCAGACGCAGCATGATCTCGCCGATGGTGATGAACTTTTGATCTTTCATGGTAACCCTCCTGCTCAGACGAAATGAAAACGCTTACATTATTAATATATCACATATCTGAGAGGAAGTAAATCAGAGTTTTAGCGAGGTCAGACAGGGGGACGGTTCTTGTTGTCTGACAAAGAATCGTTTATGGTTTGTTTTTGAGATGATCCGGTCAGACAAAAGAACCGTCCCCCTGTCTGATTCCGAACTCTGCAAGTAATCGGATATTCTCCGCTTTCCGGGCGTTTGCATTGTTCATATACTCTTCGTATGCCGCCCCGCCGATCTTTCTGTCCAGCAACCACTGAATAGAACGATTTTGTTTTTCCAATGCTTCTTTTTTCTTACGCTCGGCCAAATGGCGCATCATGGGGTTATTATTGTTTTCTAAGACAGATACCAATTCCTCATATTCCTTTGAAAACGCGGTCCTTCTTTCTTCCGCATATTCATCGACCTTTTGCTTTAATATGACGATATCTTCATAAAACCCGAACCGCATATGCCCTTTTAGCTGATATAGATCATCTGTTGTTGCATAACGGTCAAAAAAGTGAATAATAAACGGAAGCTGCTCTCGGATTGCTGCTTGTAACGCATTGGTCATTTCCGCAGGATCATCCTTTTTATAGAGATATGAGATATTCGTATCCGGTTTTACAAAACCATCGAGTGAAAGAGAGCATCTATGAACAAAGTCGATATACGGCATCATCCATGTCTGATTATCCAGCGTATTCGGTTTGGTGTTATAGTCAGTCATCGGCTGCGTGATAAGACTCCAGCCGATCCATAGCATAAATTCTTCGTAATCAGCGTTAGGGTCTCTTTTCTCTTCAAAACCCAAACAGTCAAGATCCTTGGAATGCAGGATCGGCTGCCCGTTAAAAGCGTACTTTTTCTTTTCAAATGAAATACTCTGAATAATGCCGTCATCGGTGATTCGTACAAAATACGGATATCTGCTTTTCAACAGGGAAAATCCGTTTGATATAAGCAGTTCACTCAAAGATTTTTTAAATTGCGACGCAAAGGATACTTTCATCGAATACACCTCACATTTATTTGAAATACATGAAGTATTCAGCATACCATATACGGTCTGCTTTTTCGGCGGATCTGTTTGGATTTTGGTACCGGTCACTTGCGGAGTTACCTTGAAATATAGCTCTTATTATGTTAGCATATTTATAGAGATCATTAGCAATAAGTCATCATTTTTGCATTCCATATATCATCGGCCGGATACATAAGCAGTTTACAGTCTTTTCGGGAAAAAAACAAGATTTGAAACTTTTTCGGAAGATTGAACATTGTAAACAAGGGAACATTGGGGGCTATTACATTTAAGGAGGTGTTTCTATGCTGAAGGATTGGGTGAAAGGTGAGCGGCCGTCCGACGAAGAGATCGCGGAGAGGCTGAAAAAGGCAAGACTGGAACTGGCCGGGCGGCAGATGGCCATCAAGGACAAGAAACTGCCGGTACTGGTGATCTTTGACGGCTGGGGCGGTGCCGGAAAGGGCGGCGTACTGGGGAAGGTGATCAAGAACCTGGATCCCCGGTTTTACAAGACGGAGACATTGTCTAAACCTTCGGAAGACGAGCTGCGCAGGCCGTTTCTGTATCGCTATTTCGTGCGCATTCCGGAAGCGGGGAAGTTTTCCTTCTTTGACGGCAGCTGGATGGACGAGGTGACGAAGAACCGCCTGCTGGAGATGACGGACAAGGAAGATTACCGCAGGCAGCTGACCAGCATCAAACGATTTGAGCGTACGCTTTCCGACAACGGATATCTGGTGGTGAAGTTCTTTTTCCACATTTCGGAGAAGGAGCAGAGAAAACGGCTGGAGGAATTGCGGGAAGACAAGAGCACATCCTGGCGCGTGGAAAAGTGGGATGTATGGCAGAATAAGCATTACGATAAATGCATGGATGTCTATGATGAGTATCTGGAGGCGACCAATCAGTTTATCGCACCGTGGTATTTCATCGACTCCAAGAATCGCAAATGGGCAGAACTGCAGGTGACGGAACTGCTGGTGAAGAATATCGATATCGCCCTGCAGAACACCGGACGGGCAGCAACGGTACTGCAGAATGTATTCCCGCTCAAACAGATGCCGAAGCTCTCCGAATACGATCTGGACAAGACCATCAGTGACGAGGATTACGATTTTGAACTGGAGGATCTGCAGGATCAGCTGGCGGATCTGCATAACCGGATCTATCAAAAGAAAGTTCCTGTGATCATCGCATACGAAGGCTGGGATGCGGCAGGTAAGGGCGGCAATATCAAGCGACTGACGGCGGCACTGGATCCCCGCGGATTTGAAGTGCATCCCATCGCATCACCGGAGCCGAGAGAGAAGAACCGGCATTATCTGTGGCGTTTCTGGAACCGGCTGCCGAAGGACGGGCACATCGCCATCTTTGACCGTACCTGGTACGGGCGCGTGATGGTGGAGCGTCTGGAAGGCTTCTGTTCGGAAAACGACTGGCAGAGGGCGTACAACGAGATCAACGAGTTTGAGAAGGAACTCTATGACTGGGGAGCGGTGATTGTGAAATTCTGGGTGCAGATCGATAAGGAGACGCAACTGGCGCGTTTCACCGACCGGCAGAATACTCCGGAGAAGCAGTGGAAGATCACGGATGAAGACTGGCGCAATCGTGAGAAATGGGATCAGTACGAAGGCGCGATCGACGAGATGATCCAAAAGACCAGTACGGAATTTGCTCCCTGGCACATACTGGAATCCAATGATAAGCATTATGCGCGGATCAAAGCATTAAAGATCGTGATCGAAGAGATTGAAAAACGACTACGGGAAGGATAAGTTACAGGCCCCGGCGGGATGGATCGCCGGGGCTTTTTGATACAGGATCCGGAAGGGCGTTGCACTTGTAAAACAGGGTAGTTTGGTGGTAAGATAGCAGTTATGAATGCAAAGAATGATCGATTTATAAAAATGACAACCACACCGGTACCGAAGCTGATCACACAGCTGGCGGTGCCGACCATCATCAGTATGCTGGTGACGGGCATCTACAATACGGCAGATACTTATTTTGTCGGGCAGATCAGGGAGAATGCAACCCAGGCAACGGCGGCGGTCGGCATCGTTTTCCCGATGATGGCGATCATACAGGCGATGGGATTTTTTTACGGACACGGCTCCGGTAACTTCTTATCCCGTATGCTTGGTGCCGGAGAAAAGGAAAAAGCTTCCGATATGGCATCCACCGGATTTGCGATGGCGGTATTGACCGGACTGCTGGTAACGGTGCTGGGCAACTGCTTTATCGGGCCGATCGCGTCATTCCTGGCCAGTGAAGAGGTCTCTGTGCAGACCATGCAGATGACGAAGGAATACGGACGCATTATCCTGATGGGGGCTCCGTTTATGATGGCGCAGTTTGTGATCAACAATCAGCTGCGGTTTCAGGGCAGTGCCATGTATGCGATGGTGGGACTGCTTTCCGGCGCGATCATCAATATGTTGCTGGATCCGATCCTGATCCTGGTGGCGGGAATGGGGATCCGGGGCGCCGCGATCGCTACGGTATCCGGACAGATCATGAGCTTTGTGATCCTGCTGATCGGCTCTTCTAAGGGAGAGAATATCCGGTTGCACTTTGGGAATATTCATATCAACAAGTACTACATCGTACAGATCACCAACGGCGGTCTGCCCAGTCTGTTCCGGCAGGGGCTGGCATCGGTGTCCACGATTCTGCTGAACCGGGCGGCCGGTATGTGGGGCAGCGAGAATGCGATCGCCGGGATGACGATCACCACCCGCGTGTTTATGCTGATGTCCTGCGCGCTGATCGGTTTCGGGCAGGGGTATCAGCCGGTATGCTCGTTCAACTACGGTGCCGGCCTGACAGCGCGTGTAAAAGAAGGTTACTGGTTCTGCGTAAAATGGGGAACCATATTTTTGGCTTGCATTGGTGCCACCTGTTTTGTTTTTGCGCCGCAGGTAATAGAGGTCTTTCGGAATGATCCGCCGGTGGTTGCGGTAGGAACCGTGGCGCTGCGCTGTCAGGCCTGTGTGTTACCGCTCTCCGCCTTCATCGTAATGAGCAATATGATGCTGCAATCCATCGGAAAAGGCGTAAAGGCGACCATTACCGCATCCGCGCGAAACGGGATCTGCTTTATCCCGATGATCCTGTTGCTGCCGAAGTTCTTCGGGCTGACCGGCGTGGAGATTGCGCAGACCGTGGCGGATGTGCTGGCGCTGTTCATCACGGTGCCGCTGGCATTGTCCGAGATCCGGAAGTGGAATGAGGATGTCATTCCGACGGAATGATTTCGCCTGCTTAAGGTCATAATATCCGAAGAAACATCGTCCGCAGCAAAAATATTCGTCATTGTTCCCGATTGCATTTTTTGG
Organism: uncultured Lachnospiraceae bacterium; assembly: GCA_946403625.1. Taxonomy (GTDB): domain Bacteria; phylum Bacillota; class Clostridia; order Lachnospirales; family Lachnospiraceae; genus NK4A136. Next base: position 1,667 of record CAMJAP010000043.1, on the reverse strand, counting down.
ATACATCCATTAGAATAAAGGTGTTTTAAGGCAGAAGCGTGCCAAAAGAAAACGGATATGTGACTGACGGAATACCCGATGGGATCGGGGATGTGGAGTTCACCACATGGAGCATATCTTTGGAAAGATCACCGACCGTCTGGGTAACCGCAAAGTTCCCGGACGGTTTTTGTATTTTTCAGAACATAATATTTTTACGGGAAACGAAACCAAAGTGTGCGGCGCGATGCGCCCGGCAAAAACAAGGAGGATGTGTATGAAGAAAAATGACATCACGGAGTTACTGAAGAGCAATGCTTATCCCGGACGCGGGATCATTCTGGGCGAGTCCCCGAGCGGGAAATATGCGGTAACGGCATATTTCATCATGGGACGCAGCGAGAACAGCCGTAACCGTGTATTTGTAGAGGACGGTGAGGGCATCCGTACACAGGCATTCGATCCGGCAAAATTGTCCGATCCGAGCCTGATCATTTACGCACCGGTACGCGTACTGGGGAACAAGACCATCGTGACCAACGGCGATCAGACCGATACCATCTATGAAGGTATGGATAAGCAGCTGACCTTTGAGCAGTCCCTGCGCAGCCGTGAGTTTGAGCCGGACGGCCCGAACTACACACCGCGTATCTCCGGTGTGATGCACATCGAAGCAGGTAAGTACAGCTACGCAATGTCCATCTTAAAGAGCAATCAGGGCGATGCATCGGCTTGCAACCGTTTCACCTTTGCATATGAGAACCCGATCAAGGGTGAGGGCAGATTCATCCACACCTATATGAGCGACGGCAATCCGCTGCCTTCCTTCGAGGGCGAGCCGGAGTGGATCGGCATCCCGACCGATGATATCGACGAACTTACCAAGACCCTTTGGGAGTCCTTGAACGAAGAGAACAAGGTATCTCTGTTTGTCAGATACATCGATATCGCAAGCGGCAAATACGAGAGCAGAATCGTAAACAAGAACAAATAAGATCGGAATAAGGAGAAGAGCAAATGAAAGAACTGGAACTGAAATATGGCTGTAACCCCAATCAGAAACCGTCCAAGATCTTTGTGAACGATGGACGCGAACTGCCCATCGAAGTGCTGAACGGCAAGCCGGGCTATATCAATTTTATGGATGCTTTCAACGGCTGGCAGCTGGTGAAGGAACTGAAGGCGGCAACCAATCTGCCGGCAGCAGCTTCCTTCAAGCACGTATCTCCGGCAGGTGCTGCAGTAGGTATCGAGCTGGATGATGTAATGAAGAAGATCTATTTCGTAGACGAGACCATCGAACTGTCTCCACTGGCTTGCGCTTATGCAAGAGCCCGTGGTGCAGACCGTATGTCTTCCTTCGGTGATTTTATCGCATTGTCTGATGTATGTGACGTGGCTACCGCAAAGCTGATCAAGCCGGAAGTATCCGACGGTATCATCGCTCCGGGCTATGAGCCGGAAGCACTGGAGATCCTGAAGGGCAAGAAGCGCGGTACCTACAATGTGATTCAGATCGATCCGTCCTACACTCCGGAGCCGATTGAGCACAAGGATGTATTCGGTATTACCTTTGAGCAGGGCAGAAACGAGCTGAAGATCGATAAGGATATGCTTAAGGACATCGTAACCGAGAAGAAGGATCTGTCCGAGCAGGCCAAGATCGATATGGTGATCGCGCTGATCAC